>JANYHY010000421.1 GCA_025362165.1 Myxococcales bacterium
CCGCCCCTGCCCAAAACGACGCGCGCCTCGAGCTGAACGAGCGACTCTCCCAACAGAGCAAGCACGACGAGCTCCAGCGGGTCAGCGACGAGAAGAAGGTCAACGACATTGATTGGGAGCAGTTCCTCGAGAACCGAACGCTGCAACAGCCGCTCCCCACCTCACGCGGCGGCTTCGACGAGCTCCCGCCGATCGAGGCCAACCTGACCAAGATCGAGGGGCTCGTGGATCACTTGAAGTGGCAGCTCCAAATGAGCGACTTCAACGACTCCGAGCGGCGCTTCGCAGAGCTCGTGCTCGGCAACCTCGACGACAACGGCTTTCTGGACCTCAAGGGCATGGAGCGCGAGGACGGAACGCGTACGCCAGACGTCTCGCTCGACGAGCTCGCGCAAGAGTCTGGGCTCGACCTCGAGGACGCACCCGAGGTGCTGCGCATCATGCAAGAGTGGGATCCGGTGGGTGCGTGCTCGCGCGATCTACAGGAGTGCCTGCGCGTGCAAGCGGAGGTGTTCAACCACGACGACCTCGAGCTCACGATCATCGACAAGCACCTCGCCAACCTCGAAAAGCACAACTACGCGGCGATCGCGCGGGACCTCAAAATCCCGGTCGAAGAGGTGTACGAAGCCGTCAAGGAGATCCAGAAGCTCGAGAGCCGGCCCGCGCGGAACTTCAGCGTCACGGACGAGAAGACGATCGCGATCACGCCGGACGTGTACATCGTCAAAGACGGCGACAAATTCGTGATCAGCGACAATGACCGCGGCGTGCAACGCCTCTACATCAACGAGGCGCTCACCAAGCAGCTCCTCAAGGATCCGGGCGCCAAGGACTTCGTCGGTGAGAAGCTCCGCAACGCGCAGTGGCTCATTCGCGCGATCGAGCAGCGCCGAAAGACGATCATCCGGGTGACCGAGTGCATCGTGGAGAAGCAGCGCGAGTTCTTCGAGAAGGGCGTCTCGTTCCTGAAGCCGATGATCCTCCGCGACATCGCGGACTCTGTCGGCATGCACGAGTCGACCATCTCACGAGTGACCACGAACAAATACGTGCACACGCCGCAGGGTCTGTTCGAGCTGAAATACTTCTTCAACTCATCCATTCGCCGTACGACCGAGGACGACATCGCGTCGGAGAGCGTCAAGCAGGCCATCAAGAAGATCATCGAGGGCGAGGACAAGGGCAACCCGTTGAGCGATCAAGCGATCGTGGAAATCCTCGCCAAGGACGACGGCATCCAAATCGCGCGGCGGACAGTCGCCAAATACCGCGAGATGCTCGGCATCTTGGCGTCGAGCAAACGCAAGAAGCTCTTCTAGAGAACCTACCTGTCAAACGCTGCAAGGAGCGTGACAACGGCTCGTGCCGTGGGCGACAGGCTTGTGACGATTTCGTGCGATTTCGTGCGATTTCGGGCAGGTTCGGACCTGTTCATCGTTATCCTCGAGAGAGCCGCAGCACGGCGACCGTCGCTGCGAGGAGGTTCTAGATGAACATCGCGATCACCTTCCGTCAGATGGATGCGACCGAGGCAGTGAAGGGCTACGCCGCAGAGAAGGTTGGAAAGCTCCAGAAGTTCCTTCGGCAACCGATGAAGGGTCAAGTGACGCTGAGCACGCAGCACAAAAAGCACAGCGCAGAGGTCGACATCCACTCGGGAGGCGCGCACTACCACGCGCACGAGACCAGCGAGGACATGTACGCGACGATCGACAAAGTGATCGACAAGCTCGAGCGACAGATCACCGCGAGCAAGCAGAGCAAGAAGGGCGCTGAGCGGGCGTCGCAGAGACTGCTTCCGAACGGGTCGAACGAAGACTGATTCACCGCTGTGAAAACCCAGCGGCCTGCGTCATATTCGCGGGGTGCGACTCAATGATCTGCTCTCGCCCCAGCGCGTCGCGATCCAGAACGGCGGATCGCTCGACAAACACCGACTGATTCAGGCGCTTGCGACGATGCTCGCGGACGGCGCGGGTGTCGCGCCTACGCTCGTCGCCCAAGCGCTGGAGGCTCGTGAGGCTCGACAGTCGACCGGCATCGGCGAGGGCGTCGCGATCCCGCACGGCTTCATGGCAGAGGTGCAGCACCAAGTGGGGGCGTTGATCACCGTGCCTAAAGGCGTCGCATTCGACGCGATCGATGGTGAGGACGTGCACATCGTCATCGCCGTGATCGGGCCGAAGCACGCGTCCGGAGAGCACCTGAAGACGCTCGCGCGCATCAGCAGGGTGCTGCGCTCGAGCGCATTTCGAGAGCGACTGCTCGCCGCCCCCACGGCGGTCGCTGCGTTCGATGCTCTCGTCGCCGAAGACGAGGCTTGTCACCGATGACGGACGGCGGCCCCACGAGCGGCGAGATCACCACTGGCGATTTTGCATCAGACGCACGGTTGGCGATCGATCTCACGAGGCTCGCGGGGGAGCACGGCCTGTCGCGGCCCATCCGCCACCCACGCATCCAGAAGAGCGGGCTCGCGCTCGCGGGGCATGCGCATGGGGTCGTCCCAACGCGCGTTCAAGTCCTCGGCGAGACCGAGATGAGCTTCCTCGACGCGATGGATACCGAGAACCGCGCATTAGCCTCGCGCGCCTTTTTCTCGCTGGGTTTGTCGTGCGTCGTCATCACCAACGGGCATGCGCCGGCGCGCACGATGATCACCGCGGCGGAGGCGACGGGCACGCCGCTCTTCGTTTCGAACGCGCGCTCGAGCCGCACGATCAACGCAGTCCACGCCTTGCTGGACGACCGCCTCGCGCCGCGCACGCGCTTGCATGGCGTGCTCGTGGACGTCTTCGGAATCGGGTTGTTGCTCATGGGAAAGAGCGGCATCGGCAAGAGCGAGTGCGCGCTCGAGCTCGTGCTGCGCGGGCATCGCCTCGTCGCCGACGACGTGGTCGAGTGTGACTGGCACCCGCCCGGAATGGTGTTCGGCTCGCCAGCCGAGCTCTTGAAGAACCACATCGAGGTGCGCGGTCTTGGCGTGTTGGATCTGCGCGATCTGTTCGGCGTGACGAGCACCGTGGATCGCAAGCGCATCGACGTCATCGTCCGCCTCGTCGACTGGGAGGACCTTGAAGAGTTCGATCGCCTCGGCTTGGACAACAAGGTCGTGCAAGTGCTCGGCACGTCGATCCGCGAGCTCGTCGTCCCGGTGCGCCCAGGCCGCAACATGGGCTCAATCGTGGAGATGGCGGCGCGCAACGAGCTAGCGCGGCGCATGGGCAAAGACGGCGCTCGTGATTTCGTCAGTAGGCTCGAGCAGCAGCTGGTGACGCACACGGCGAACGACGCGCTGCCCCCGCCGACGCACGTGAGCCCGTACGCGCCGGAGTCGGTGGTGCCTTCCGCGGTCGAGGGCAGCACGGACACACCTGCGTGGCGTAGCGACCACCTCAACGAGAGCTCCGCGTGGATCCCGGCCGTGCGCGACCCCAACAAGGAGAAGCGATGAGCGACACTCAAGTGAGCGTCGTGATCGTGACCGGCTTGTCGGGTGCCGGGAAATCCACCGCGCTGCACGCGCTCGAGGATCTCGGGTTCTTCTGCATCGACAACCTCCCGACGCTGCTCGCGCCAGAGGCCGTCGCGGTGTGCGTGCGCGGCGGCATCACACGCATCGCGCTCGGCATGGATGTGCGCGTGCGCGCGTTCTTGGGCGCGTTCGGAGAGGTCCTGCGGGACATCCAGAATGGTGACACGGGCGAGCGAGCTCTCTCGATCGTGTTCCTCGATGCCTCGGACGAGTCTCTGCTGCGGCGCTTCGGCGAGACCCGACGACCTCACCCTCTCAGCGGAGACCACGACGAGCTACGCGCCGGGACGCTCGCGGTGCTCGACGGGGTCCAGCTCGAGCGCGAGCGGCTCACCTCGCTCCGCGCGCGCGCCGACTTCGTGATCGACACCACGCGGCTCAGCGTGCACGAGCTCCGCAAGACGATCCTCGGACGCTTTGGTCCAGCCGCAGGCGGCGCGCCGCGCATGCACACGCGCGTCGTGTCTTTCGGCTTCAAGTACGGTGCGCCCGTGGATGCGGATCTCGTCTTCGACGTGCGCTTCTTGGACAACCCGTATTTCGTCGCGGAGCTGAAGGGGTTGCCTGGCACGGACCCGCTCGTGTCGTCGTTCGTGCTTGGGTTGCCAGAGGCGAAAGAATTTCTGGACAAGACCGTCGATCTTCTCTCGTATGTCTTGCCGAAGTACGAGCGGGAGGGGAAGAGCTACTTGACGATCGCCGTGGGCTGCACGGGCGGGCGACATCGATCCGTCGCCATTTCTGAGGCGCTCGCGCGAGCGCTAGGCAATGATCCGCCGATCGAGGTCGTGCATCGCGACGTGGCGCGCGGTGAGGCGCAGCGAGACTCCGATCCGGGCGCGCCACCGCCGACGCTCTCGCCACTGCTGGGAAAACGATGAGCACGCCGGACGCCACAGGACGCTTCTTGATCGAGAACGCGCTTGGCCTCCACGCACGCGCGGCGACCAAGCTGGTCCAGCTCGCGTCGCGCTTTCCTTGCGAGGTCGAGATCGCGCGCGCCGATCAGGTCGCCAACGCAAAGAGCGTCATGGGCGTGCTTTTGCTCTGCGGCAGCAAGGGCACCACCGTCGAAGTGCGCGCGACGGGAGAGCGCGCCGCAGAGTGCGTGAAAGCCATCGGCGAGCTCATCGCTGACAAGTTCGGCGAGGGGCGGTAGATGCATCCCCCGTCCGCGCCGCCGCCGCCCTCGAGCAGCGCGGCGTTACAGGTGCCGATCTCTTTGCGCGGGATCGCCGCGTCACCCGGCGTCGCCATCGGCGTCGCGCTGGTTGTCGGTGACGTCCGAGCAGTGGTCACCCATCGGCACGTCACCACCGCGCGGATCCCCGAGGAGCTCGCTCGCATCCAAGCGGCTGTCGCGCGTGCGAAGGCGGGCCTGCGCGACGTCGCGGCCGTGATGTCGAGCGAGCAAGATCACGCTGCCATCCTGGAAGCGTACCTCTTGATGTTGAGCGACCCCACCCTGCACCTGATCATCGAGCGACAGGTCAAGACCGAGAAGAAGTGCGCGGAGTGGGCGGTGGCGATCGCGGGTGATGAGATCGCGGCGGCCTTCATCGCGGCGAGCGCGCAGCCTGGCGGGCGCGCGGATCCGTACATCGCCGAGCGCAGGCACGACGTCGAGT
>JANYHY010000042.1 GCA_025362165.1 Myxococcales bacterium
CCACTGCGGCCCCTCTGCTGAGTTGAACAACGGATTGGCGATCGCCTCGCTCGCGATGGCCTCCGCGAGGCCCGCAGACATCGGCCGCGGCACTGGGTTCTTGGGTTCTGCGACGTGCGCAAACGCGAGCGAAGCAGCGACCACCCAAGCTTTGAGTGAAGATACGGCGACCATGAAGGGTCTCGCCAAAGTGCAACGGGTATACCGATGGCTGAGGTAAGTGATTTCAAAGGCTTGTGTTAGCCCAACCCCCCGCACTCGTGCAAAAACGCGTCTCGTGAGGCGTTTTTGCAATGCGCGCGGCTCAAAGTGCCCGCGATAGGCCGAGAATTGAGCGAGTGATCTGGGTGACCGCGGACACTCTGCTGGGCCACTTGGTCACTTCGATCGCGCGTAAGTTCGCAGAGATACCTTCGGCATCTGATGTGCACTTGTGACTAGTGTAGTTCATGGCCACGCTCGTCCTCGCAGAGAAGCCCAGCGTCGCGCGCGATCTCGCGCAGGTGCTCGGAGCCACCTCCCGAGCAGAAGGGTATTTGCACGGCAGTGGATATGTCGTCACGTGGGCCATTGGTCACCTCGTCGCGCTCGCAGAGCCGCACGAGATGAACCCCGCGTGGAAGAAGTGGCGCAGCGCGGATCTGCCCATTCTGCCGAGTGATTGGCCGCTCATGGTGAGCGAGCCGACGCGTGCTCAATACGCCATAGTTCGCAAGTGGTTGCACGCGCGCGAGATTGACGACGTGGTCTGCGCGACGGACGCGGGGCGAGAGGGTGAGCTCATCTTCCGGTACATCTACGAGTCCGCGAGAGCCAACAAGCCAGTGCGCAGACTGTGGATCTCCTCGCTCACGCCTCAGGCCATTCGAGCGGGCTTCGCGTCCTTGCAAGACGGCAGCGCGTTCGATCGATTGGCGGACGCAGCGCGCGCGCGCAGTCGGGCGGATTGGCTAGTAGGGATGAACCTCACGCGCGCCTATAGCCTCCTGGGGAGTGCCAACGACGTATTGTCCGTCGGTCGCGTGCAAACTCCCACGCTCGCGATGGTCGTCGCGCGCGAGCTAGAGATTCGCGGTTTCGTGCCGGAGCACTACTTGGTAGTCGTGGCCACGTTCGCTCCGCCAGGCGAAAAGGAGCCGTTCTACGAAGGCGCCTATTTTCGGCCCAATGTCAGGGATTCAGAGGCGAAGCGCCTGCCGATCGACGGCGAAGACGCCAAGCAGATAGTGGAGCGCGCGCAGCGGGGAATCGCTCGCATCGAGTCCGTGGAGCGCCAGTCCAAGCGCATCCCTCCGCCGGCGCTCTATGATCTCACCGAGCTGCAGCGGCACGCCAATAGACTGTATGGATATACCGCTCAACGCACGTTGGAGCTCGCGCAGAGCCTGTATGAGCGTCATAAGCTGTTGAGTTATCCGCGAACGGACAGCCGTCACCTCTCGCGCGCTATCGCTGAGACACTACCTGGTATTGTCCGTGTCATCAGGGAGCCTTATGTCGCAATGCTCGCAGAGGGCACGGGGACGCGCCCTCTCGGCACGCGCTTCGTGGACGACTCGCGCGTCTCGGACCACCACGCGATCATCCCAACAGAGGTCGAGGCGCGGGCAGATCTGCCGTCAGACGAGCGCCGCATTTACGACCTAGTCTGTAGACGACTGCTATCGGCTTGGCACGATGATCACGTCTATGCAGTCACTACAGTGATCACGGAGATCACGTACAATGACCTCAAAGATCGATATACGAGCGCCGGCACCAGCGTGGAGAACGAGGGCTGGAAATGCCTGGATATCAGGCTCGCGAATCGTCGGGCCCAAGAGCCAACGCTCCCGGGCGGTCTCGCGCGTGGCATGCCAAGGCGCGTATTGGAGGTCAAATCAGTCGCAAAGCAGACGCAGCCTCCTGCGCGATATACGGACGGCACACTGCTCACTGCGATGGAGACCGCGGGGCGCAGACTAGAAGAAAAAGAAATGTCGGACGCGATGCGCGAGTGCGGATTGGGTACTCCGGCGACTCGCTCTGCGATCTTGGAGACACTGTTGCGTCGGGAGTACATCGCGCGTGACGCAAAGACGCTGGTGGCCACGGACAAGGGAGTCGCGCTCGTGGGAATGGTGCACCCGCACGTGAAGAGCCCCGCCATGACGGGCGATTGGGAGGCCAAGCTCGCCCGCATCGCGCGCGGAGAAGCGAAGCTGAGCGCGTTCATGGCAGAGATTGAAGAGTATGTGCGTGGGGTCGTCAGCAACGCAGGTCCGCCTGGCGGCGCCAGCCCCCTCCAACTCCCCCACGTTCGTGGGGAAGGGCAGACAACAGTAGAGTCTTCTCTTCTCCTCCCCCACGACCGTGGTCGGGAGGGGGCTTTGCGTCCCGTGCGCTCGAGCGATCTAGGGACGTTGTTGAGAGACTCGTTCGGGTTCGAGGCTTTCCGACCCTATCAAGAAGAGGTGTGCGTGGCTGCGGCGGCGGGCCGAGACGTCCTGCTCGTCATGCCGACTGGAGCAGGTAAATCGCTTTGCTATCAATTGCCTGGAATCGCGCGCGGCGGCACGACGCTAGTCATCAGTCCGCTGATCGCCCTCATGGAAGATCAGGTCGCTGCGCTCGCACAGAGGGGCTTCGCGGCGGAGCGCATTCACTCGGGTAGAGATCGCTCGGAGTCGCGCGCCGTGTGCAAGTCATACCTCCAAGGGAGGCTCGACTATTTGTTCATCGCGCCGGAGCGCCTCAAGGTGCCTGGGTTTCCAGAGATGCTCGCGCGCAACAAGCCGTCGCTCATCGCGATAGACGAGGCGCACTGCATCTCTCAATGGGGTCATGACTTCCGCCCGGACTATCGAATGCTCGGTGAGCGACTGCCGCTCTTGCGCCCTGCGCCCGTGATCGCATTGACCGCCACGGCTACTCCAGAGGTGCAAGACGACATCGTCAACGAGTTGAGGCTCGACACGCCATTGCGCTTCATTCACGGCTTCCGGCGCACCAACATCGCGGTCGAGGCGGTCGCGCGCAACCCGTCGGAGCGCGGCGATCTCGTCAAGACGCTTCTACGAGACGCTGGTCGCCGCCCCGCGATCGTCTACGCACCCACACGCAGAGTGGCAGAGGAGCTTGCGAAGGATTTGTCGAAGAGCCACCACGCCGCCGCCTATCACGCAGGCCTCCGCGCTGCCGTGCGCGACGACGTCCAGTCTGCTTTCTTGCGCGGCAAGCTCGATGTCATCGTCGCGACCACTGCGTTCGGAATGGGGATAGACAAGCCCAACGTGCGCACGGTCATTCACGCGGCGCTCCCCGCCACCGTAGAAGGCTACTATCAAGAAATTGGTCGCGCCGGTCGCGACGGCGAGCCCTCTAGAGCGATATTGCTCTACGGCTTCATCGACACCAAGACTCACGAGTTCTTCTTGGAGCGCGACTATCCGGAGGCGCAAGTGCTAGCGCGCATTCAATCGGTGTTGTCGGACCAGCCCGTCTCGCTCGAGTCCCTCCCTCGGCGAGCGAAGGTGCCCGCGGAGATCTTCGAGAAGGCGATGGAGAAGCTGTGGCTCCATGGCGGTGCGCTCATCGCGGGCGACGACGTGCGCTTGGGAACTGCCGATTGGAGGCTCGCGTACGAGCGTCAAATCGCCCACAAAAAAGGGCAGCTCACGCGCATGCGGCGCTTCGCGGAGACGTCCACGTGCAGGATGCTCCAGCTCGTGAGGCACTTCGGCGATCAACAGGACAGCGGCGCGCCTTGCCTTCAATGCGACGTCTGCGTGCCCGGGAGCTGCGTCGCGCAGACGTTCCGTTCGCCGAGCCCCATCGAGCGAGAGGCGGCCGAGCGAGTCCTCGGCGCGCTCCGCGTTCGGGACGGGCGTGCGGTCGGTCAATTGCACAAAGAGCTCTATGGAGAGGCGCTCAGTCGTGCTGCGTTCGATCAGGTGCTGTCCGCGCTGGCGCGAAGCGGCGCTGTCACGCTCGTCGATGACGAGTTCCAGAAGGACGGCGAGACCATCACATTTCAACGCATTCGATTGTCGTCTCAGCCTCTGGACGTCAATGCGCTTCAATTCGTCATCGTGCCCGAGCCGACGAGCAGAGGTCGGGGCAAAGGTCGTCGCGGTCGCAAGCCGAGAGCGCCGCGCGCTCCGCGTGAGAAGCGGTTGGTGACGGATCCGCTCGAGGCCACGCTGCGTGAGTGGCGCGCGAAGGAGGCGAAAAGGAGCCGGATCCCGGCGTTTCGAGTCATGAACGATCGCACGCTGCTTGGCATCGTGACCGCTCGTCCGACCGGCGAGTCCGAGCTCCTCGACGTCAGCGGGATTGGTCCTGGACTGCTCGGCAAATACGGCAAAGCGATCTTGGCGATCGTGTCAGCTAGCCGATAGATAAGCTGTTGCCGTTATCGCTCTATCCAGGAAAGCACTCGCGCAGCCGTGCGGAGCAGCGCTTCGGCTGAGATGTCATGACGCACACCTAGTGCGGGGGGACTTCGATAACTCGAAGGAACCATACCCCTCACGCCACGCGCCTGGGGTATGACTCGGCCGATGGTCGCCGGCGCGAGCGTGCACACCGCGGGGCTGCGGCGCGTGTTCGACAAAGGTGGCGTGGTCATCGACGATCTCGATCTCGAGATCGCCGCGGGATCGTTCGTGGCGCTGCTCGGTCCTTCGGGGTGCGGCAAGTCTACGCTGCTGCGGCTCGTGGCTGGGCTCGACGCACCTGACGCGGGGACAGTGACTCTCGCAAAGAATGCGCGCGTCGCGTTTGTGTTTCAAGACGCCCACCTGTTGCCGTGGCGCGACGTGCTCCACAACACCGCGCTCCCACTCGAGCTCGCGAAGGTCGGCGTGACCGAGAGACTGCGAGAAGCTCGCGACGCGCTCGCCGCGGTCGGTCTCGCAGACGCGAGCGACAAGCTGCCGCACGAGCTTTCAGGCGGGATGCGCATGCGCGTGTCGCTCGCTCGCGCTCTCGTGACCAAGCCGGACTTGCTGCTGCTGGACGAGCCGTTCGCCGCGCTCGACGAGATGACGCGCCAGCGGCTAGATGATCAGCTCCGCGAGCTGTGGTCTCAGTTGGGGCTCACCGTGATGTTCGTCACTCACTCGGTGGACGAGGCAGCGTACCTTGCCGAGCGCGCGCTCGTGTTCTCGTCGCGACCTGCGCGAATCGTCGCAGACCTGCTTTTCGAGCTTCCGCGCGAGCGCACCGTCGCGCTCCGAGCCGAGGCGGTGTTCGCGAAAGAGGCTCGCGGGCTGCGAGTCGCGCTCGAGAAGGGTGGCGCCTGAATGCGTGCACTGCGCTTGATCGCTCCGCCCTTCGTCGCTCTCGTCGTGATCGTGAGTGTGTGGGAGTTCCTCGCGCGCGCTCTCGCGATACCGCTCTATCTTCTGCCGCCGCCTTCCGCGATCGCAGTCGCCATCGCTCACGATCTCGGCGACCTCGCGCTCGCAGCGTCAGTGACCGGCCGCGCCGCTGTTTATGGGTTCCTGTTGAGCGCGGTGTTCGGTACTGCTTCGGCCGTCTTGCTGAGCGCGTCTCGCGCCCTCGAGCGCGCGCTCTATCCCTACACGGTGTTCTTGCAAACAGTTCCCATCGTCGCGATCGCGCCGCTCTTGGTCCTCTGGTTCGGGGCAGGGATGCGCGCGGTCGCGATCTCGGCGTTCATCGTCTCGGTGTTCCCCGTGATCGCCAGCACGCTCGCTGGGATTCGCTCGGTCGAGCCTGCGCTGCGCGATCTGTTTCGTCTGTATGGGGCTTCGCGCTTCGACACACTGCGCAAGCTCGAGCTCCCATCCGCGCTGCCCAACCTCGTGACTGGCTTGCGCGTGGCGGCGGGCCTCGCCGTCATCGGTGCCATCGTGGGCGAGTTCGTGGCGGGTTTCTCGGAGTCTGGCGCAGGTCTCGGGATCTTGATCCTGTCCTCGTATCGTCAGCTCCGCACGGACCTGTTGTTCGCGGCCGTGCTGTTCGCCGCTATGCTCGGCCTCTTGCTCTTTGGAGCGGTGAACCTAGCGGGCCACTTTTTGCTCCGACGCTGGCACCCCTCCGCGCGCGAGCCCTCATGAACAGACCACTCATCAACCCAACACTGGCAAGTATCCTATTGGCCATTGCGTGCGCGCTAATGCCTAGTTGCTCGAAGAAGAGCGCAGAAAATGCGAGCGGCGCTTCCGTGGTGCTGGCGCTCGACTGGGTGCCCGAGCCCGAGTTCGGCGGCTTCTATGCGGCGCGCGAGAGCGGAGCGTTCACTAAGGTTGGGCTCACCGTGGACATCCACGGCGGAGGAGCTGGGGTCCCTGTCGTTCAGATGGTGGCGAGCGGACAAGCTCAGTTTGGCATCGCCGGCGCAGATGAGGTGATCACCGCGCGCGTTCGCGGCGCAGACGTCGTGCCAGTGTTCGCGACGTTCCAAACGTCGCCACAAGCGATCATGGTGCACGCGAGCCGAAACTACAAAACGCTCGGAGACGCGTTGAAATCAGGCACGCTTGCGATCGAGCCCGGGCTTCCCTACGCGGCGTTCCTCAAGAAAAAGTATGGCGGCTTCGGCGCGACCATCGTCCCGTATGACGGCGGCGTCGCGCGCTTCATGATCGATCCGACGTTCGCGCAGCAGTGCTTCGTCACGGCGGAGCCGCTCGCCGCCAAGAAGAAGGGCGCAGACCCGCAGGTCTTCATGGTCGCGGACGAAGGCTTCAATCCATATACCGGAGTCGTGATCGTCAA
>JANYHY010000470.1 GCA_025362165.1 Myxococcales bacterium
GCTTGTTCGCCCTGCTCGCTGCTTGTGGAACATCGACGCCGGTGGTGGAGGCAGACGCGAACGCGGAGGCTGCGCCTATCCCAAACGACTGCCACTCGGACTCTGGAGCAACGCCGCAAGAAGGTGGCGGATACTGCTGTCCCGTCATTCTCTACGCAGGCCATTGGTGCAATGGGCCTCCTGTCGGTGGGTGGGTGCTCGATCCTGCGTGCTGCTCTACGCGCAGCTGGGAGGATCAGGCCTACGTTCCTGGCGTTGACGGACATGGCTGTCCCATCCTCGTCCCCGACAATGACGAGCACCATTGCTGCAATTGCCCGTGCGCCTTCCACGCGGAGTCCTGCTCCGACTATGAGGGCGGTTCTCCAGATTCATCAGCTGACGCCCAAGACGGGACTGACGGCTGAGCGTGATTTTCGGTTGTAGCTTTGGTGGCCGAACGCAGCTCTACGCGGTGGATGCGTACGTGTCCATGGCACTCGCGACAGCGGATGAACTCGCCCAGCACCACACGCTGGCCAAGGAGCTCCGCCCATGGTCGAGAGGCAGTCGGTCGGGCCGCATAACGACGCCCCACGCGACGCGTTCACCTCTTGCCCTCGAGCACAAATCGGCGCTTTAGCCCTGGATGCTATCGCCCACTATCGCCCACTGTTCGCGTTCAGACGCCACGC
Organism: Myxococcales bacterium; assembly: GCA_025362165.1. Lineage (GTDB taxonomy): Bacteria > Myxococcota_A > Polyangia > Polyangiales > Polyangiaceae > JANYHY01. Next base: position 675 of record JANYHY010000470.1, read on the forward strand.
GCCCCGAGCACTGCCGCTAAACCATCACGACAAATGGATCGACGCACTCCAAACGCGCATGATTTACTTACGCGCCTGCAGCGATTGAAGCACATGCATCAAAGTGCAGACGAGTGTTAGCCTCGTTCGCCTATGGGTATCGACCAACACGGAGCTACGATCACGGCTGATGAAGCAGCTTCTGAGGCCGTCAAGATCGTAGGTGCTCGTTACGAAGTGCTTGGGTTGCTTGGTTCGGGCGGGATGGGCAACGTCTACAAGGCGCGGGATCGCGAGCTTGATGAGCTTGTTGCGATGAAGGTGTTGCTTCCTGAGCTCGCGGGCAATGCTGGTGCGCTCGAGCGATTCCGACGTGAGGTGAAGCTCGCGCGGCGGGTGACGCATCCGAACGTGGCGCGCGTGTTCGATCTTGGAGAGCACGGCAGCGAGCGCATCTTGACCATGGAGCTCGTCGACGGAGACTCACTTGGCGGAGTCCTCCATCGCGAACGACTTGGACTCAGTCGCATCGTCGAGATCGCTCGCGCGATCTGCGCTGGCGTTGGAGCGGCGCACTCAGCGGGCGTTTTGCATCGAGATTTGAAGCCTGACAACGTGCTCGTTGGAAAAGACGGTCGCGTGCTCGTCACTGATTTTGGGATCGCGCGCGCGGTGGCAGAAGGTGGAGGAACAGTCGGCTTCGTGGGCACGCCCCTGTACATGGCGCCCGAGCAAGTGCACGAGAAGTCTCCGCTCGATCAGCGGACGGACATCTATTCGTTTGGCGCGATGTTCTATGAAATGCTGGTCGGTGAACCCGCTTGGCACGCAGAGTCGGTGTGGGGACTGGCGGCTGCGCGCTTGATGAATCCTCCTCCCGATCCGCGTGCGAAGCGACCCGACCTGCCTACGGGTTTGGCGGAGCTGGTGATCCATTGCATGGCGCGCGAGCCCGCGGACCGGCCTGCTTCGATGTCGGAGGTGGATCGATCTCTGGCTGCGGTGGCGCTTCCATCTACACAATCGCTCACGCCGATCGAGCCTCCCGACGCGCTGACTGCGAACCCGAAGTTGGTCACAACAGGTAACGACAAGCGCGTCGCTGTTCTCCCTTTCGCGAACCTGGGTTCTGCGGACCAGGCCTACGTCGCCGACGGTCTCACCGAAGACTTGATCGACGCGCTCAGCATCGCGCGTGGACTTCGCGTGCGATCGCGCGGCACCGTGATGAGCCTCAAGGGCCAGACGCTCGACGCCCGCTCTATCGGTCGCGAGCTCGACGTGAACGTCGTCGTCGAGGGCTCGGTGAGAAAGAGCGCTGGCGGCTACCGAGTGACTGCTCGACTCGTGAGCGTCGTCGATGGTTTCCAACTTTGGGCGCGCCGCTTCGACGTGCCGGAGGCCGAGATACTCGCGCAGAACGACGTTATCGCTCACGCGATCGCCGAGGCGCTGACTGCCGATCTCGAGACACCGATGCGTGGTCCCTCCGACGCGCGCGCGATCGAGCTGTATCTGCGCGCGCGCCAGGCTTATCACGAGTCGTTCAGCGTAAGCTCGGAGGCGCCGCTCCAGCTCTATGATCAAGTGCTCCTCGCAACTCCCGACGATCCGCGCGCGCTCGCAGGGCGTGCGATGGCTGGCGCTCACCAAGCCTTCTGGAACCCAGCGCTCCGAAAGATCGCGTACGACTCTGCTCATCGCGCCATCAGTCTCGCGCCGACATTGCCCGATGCGCACGTGTCACTCGGGGTGGTGAAGGTGCTCGATCTCGATCTGCTTGGGGCGGTGGCTCCGCTCAAAACGAG
>JANYHY010000473.1 GCA_025362165.1 Myxococcales bacterium
GCGATTTGCCCACGCGGATGAAAAAGGGCACGCCGTTCCACCGCGGCGAGTCGATGGTGACGCGAAGAGCTGCGAAGGTCTCCGTCGTCGAATCCTTGGCGACGCCCTCCTCGTCCTTGTACCCGCGCACCTGCCCGCGGACGATGTCCGTCGCGGTGAGCGCGCGCACCTGGGTCAGCAAGCGACTGCGTTCCTCGCGCAGCGCGGCGTGTCCCTTCCCCGCCGGGAGCTGCATGGCGAGGCATGCGACGAGTTCGAACATGTGGTTTTGGACCACGTCGCGCACTGCCCCAACCGCGTCGTAGAACTTCGCGCGCCCCTTGACGCCAAAGGTTTCCGCCATCGTGATCTGAACGCTCTCGACGTGCTCGCGATGCAAGCTGGCCTCGATGAGTGGATTGGCTGCGCGGAAGTAGACGATGTTCTCGACCGGCTCCTTGCCGAGAAAATGATCGATGCGAAAGATCGCCTCCTCGGGGAACGACGCATGGAGCGCGGTGCTCAAGACTTTGGCGGAAGCCGCGTCGTGCCCGAACGGCTTCTCGAGAACGATACGCGCTCCGACGGAGAGGCCGGCCTTCGCCAAATGGGTGGCGACCCTTTCGAAGACCTCCGGCGGGAGCGCGACGTAATGGAGAGGATGCTTCGCGGCGCCGATAGCCTCGCGAATACGGTCGAAGGTTTCCGGATCGTCGTAGTCGACGACGACGTAGCGGAGCTGGCTGGAGAGCTTTTCGAATGCAACGGCGTCCACGCCGCCGCTCGCTGCCAGACTCTCCTTTGCGCGCGCGCGGAGCTTGTCGATGCCGATGTCTTTCCTTCCGACCGCGACGATGGGCATGTCGAGGCGGCCGTGGCGCACGAGCGCTTGAAGCGCAGGGAAGATCTGTTTGAAGGCGAGGTCTCCCGTCGAGCCGAAGAACACGAGAGCGTCTGAACGCGGGATATCCATCATGTGCACACTAACGCAAAGGGTGAGCCGCGGAACGCGCGCGTGAGTCGTCGATCTGCGGACGCGCTCGCGTCGGGTGCGTCCCTTGCAACCGATTCCGATCATGAACCTCGTCGCGCCCATCCGCGTTCCCGAGACCTCGCGCGCGGCCGCACGAAGCGACTTCAATCTTCAAGCGGTCACGAAGCCAATCTTGCTGCATCTCATCGGCAGGGAGCTCCGTTATCCGCTGATCTTCATGCTGCGCTGCCGCGCAACCCTTGGCCGCTTCAAGAAGACCATCGACCCGCGTTTCCCGGCAGAGCTCGTGGAGATCGCGGCGATGCCGATCTGGGTCTACCTGAGCCTCTCGAAGCGGATCGGCAAACCAAAGGCGTTCGAGATCACGCGCGTCGCGCTCCTCACGGGCGGCGTCGCGGCCTGGAGCTTCGCGTACTCGTCCGTCGACGAGCCGCGCACGTTCGAGAACCTCTGTGATCGAGAGCTCGCTGTGAACAAGACGGGCCCCACACGCTGGAACACGCTCGAAGTGGTCAACCGAGCGTCGCTTCGAGGTCAAAGTCACGCGCTGCCTCTACCACGAGCTCACGACCTCGCTCGGTGCGCGCGAGCTGACGCCCATCGTCTGTCAGATCGACAACGCCGGCTTCGTACTTACCGGACGAGATTCTCTTCCATCGCGGCGGCGTCGGCCGGCGAATCGCCGATGGAGCGAGCGAGTGCCACTTCATCTGGGAACACACGCCACGGCCGCGTTAAGCGGGCGCGACTACGCAGTTCCTCCTCTCGCGACAACTGCGCCCACCTCGACTCGCGTTCCGTCGTAGTCGAGCGCAAACCGTGCGTCGCGCGCACGCCCCGCGCCGCGTCGACAACGCGTCGCCTGCGCGATCCACACACTTCGCCCAGTGACCCGCGCGGTCCGTCTCTTGCTGAACCCCGCTGCATGGATACGCTCCGCGCTACACGAGTCGCCATTGTCGCGTTCGTCGCACTCGAAGTGCTGGCTTGCGATGCACCAAAAGCTGCGCCCACGAGCGAGCCGGTGGCCGCGTCACCGCCGTCCGACGGACGACTCGCGAACGGGCTCATCCGCGTTGAACCGAGCACTGTTTGCATGGTCAACAATCAGCACATGGCAAAGGCCCAGATCCCTGTCTTGGTCGACGGGAAGACCTATTTCGGCTGCTGCGCGATGTGCAAGGGCAAGCTCGAAAACGACGCGGCGACCCGCACGGCCATGGATCCCGTGACGGCAAAGCCCGTGGACAAGGCAACCGCGATCATCGCCCGAAACGACGAGGGCATTGTCTTCTACTTCGAGAGCGACGAGACGCTACGTCGCTACGTCCCGTGAGCTCGCGGGCTCCCGCGCGTACCAAGCGGGCGTCGATACGTGACGGCGAGAAGGATCGGCGTCCGTGAATACGAGCACACTCATCGCCCTTCTCTGGAAGCGTCGACAGCTCGCGCGGCGCGTCGCGAGCTCGAGGCATCAGGCGACGGCGCTGCGAGAGCTCCGCGAATACGCGTCGGCGCGCTCGCCGTTCTACGCGCGCTTT
>JANYHY010000491.1 GCA_025362165.1 Myxococcales bacterium
GTGGACGCGAGCACCTCGGTCGCGAACACCTGATCATCGACGGCGCGCGCCACCATCAGCGCGCCGAGCCACGAGCATAGAGTTCGGATCGCGAACGCCCGCGCGTGCTTGTTGCGAGACCCGATGAGCGTGTAAGCGAGGGCGACGTTCTCTTTGACGTTCTTGGTGAAGACGGCGCGCACGGTCGCGTCGGCGTGCGCGATCTCTCCGATGAGCGGGGGCATCGGACAGCGCGCCGATGGTTCTCGGAGGTGCTCCTCGGAGACATAGCGGCCCGCGGCGAGCTCGATCCATGCGCGGCCAGACCGCAGCTCTCCGCCTCTGGGGATCAGGAGGTTCTCGCGCGCCTCACGAAACGCGAGCTCGAGCGCTTCGGCGACGAGCGCGGCCTTGTCTTTGAAGTGAGCATAGAAGCCGCCGCGCGTGAGCTCCGCAGCCTCCATGATCTCGTCCACGCTAGCGCCCGCGATCCCGCGGTCGCGGAGCACTCGGGCCGCCTCACGGACGATGCGCGCGCGTGAACGAGCCTTCTTTCCCGTGTTCTCGGACTCCACGACGTCGGATGATGGTTGTCATATTCCGCGCGCCCGCGCAACCCGCCGCGTAGCTTGGAGCCGATGGGCCTCTGGTCAAAGCTGTTCAGCAGGCCCGCTGCCCCCGCACCGACCGAGACGGCCGACGCTCCGCGGGCTCCGCCGCCGACACCCTGGCGCTCCACTGAGCGCGAAGCGCTCGCGACCGTTGGCCGACCCGGCGGTCTCGGGACCGAGGACGCGCTCGCGACGTTCCGACGGCTGCGCGCCACAGCCGAAGAAGGAAGGGCGATTGATGACCTGCTCCTCGTGAACGCGGAGCGTTCGCTACCTGAGCCGCTCGCGCTAGCAGTCGCTTCAGCCATGGTGGATAGGGGAGACTCTGCAGGAGCTGCGAAGGTGCTCGCGGATCTCTCGTCTTCGCCAGCGCTCCTCATGCGGGCGGATCTCGAAGCCGAGCGCGGCGACGTTCCCTTTGCGCTGGCGTTGACCGAGCGCGTGCTCGCCAGAGAGATCGATCACCCTGGTGCGCGCGAGCGCAGGCAACGCTGGCGCGGCGAGCTCGGCTTGCTTGCCACGCGAACCACGGAAGCTGCGACCTCCACGGTGGCGATCGCCGAGCCCGACACGCCGTACACCCTGTTGCGCGAGATCGCGCGCGGCGGCGCGGGTGCGGTCTACGAAGCCGAAGACCGTGAGCTCGGCCGTCGCGTCGCGCTCAAGATTTACCACGAGCCCATTCGCGACCGAGCGCAGCTGGAGCACGAGGCGCGCGTCGCCGTGCAGCTCGCTGGGCAAGGCGTCGTTCGCGTCTTCGACCTCGATCCCGAGCACGGCTGGATCGCGCTCGAGTGGGTCACGCTCTCGTCGCTTCGTGAGCGCCTGCGCGCCCGCGATCACGCGAACCTCTACCCAATCGAGCGTTGGGCCCTGCCGCTCGCGCAGGGACTCGCGCGCGTACACGACGGAGGCTGGGCGCACCTCGACGTCAAGCCCGCCAACGTGTTGCTCGCGGCGTCGTCCGAGCCGGTGCTCACCGACTTCGGGATCGCGCGTCGACTCGGAGAGCCGAGCCCCGCGGGGAGCATGGGCTACGTCTCGCCAGAGCGCTTGCGAGGTCGGCCCGCGAGCGCCGCCTGCGATGTCTATGGCTTCGGCCGCATCCTAGAGGACGTGCTCGACGCTGGCGCCGACGACCCACGATGGCGTGAGCTCGCCCGAGCCTGCGTCGCGCCAGAAGCACAGCGCCCTGCTCATGCGCGCGAGCTGATCATGCGCATCCGAGCCCTAGGGGCGTGACAGGAAATGTTCGCAATGAGAGACGCATGTTCGTCTTGACGGACGCCTCCGACCGCACCATCATGCCTCTCTGAACATGGCCACCTACAGCGATCTCCTCGACGCAGTCCGACGCAATGTCCGAGAGGTCACGCTCGACGAGCTCAAGCGTCGCCTCGAGGCGCGCGAAGCGTACGTGCTCGTCGACGTGCGCGAGAAAGACGAATATCGCGGCGGTCACCTCCCCGGCGCAGTCTCCGTGCCGCGAGGCTTCTTGGAGCAGCAGATCGAGTCGCGTGTGCCCGACAAGAGCGCGCGTGTGGTGACGTACTGCGCAGGCGGAGTGCGCTCGGCGTTCGCAGCGGCGACCCTCTCGGAGCTTGGCTACACCAACGTAGAGACCGCGAACCCTGGCTTCGTGCGCTGGAAGGATCTTGGCTACCCCGTCGACGTTCCGGTGCAGCTCACAGAAGCGCAGCGGGACCGGTATTCCCGCCACTTGCTGCTGCCTGAGGTCGGAGAGGTCGGGCAGGCGAAGCTGCTCTCGTCGAAGGTGTTGTTGCTCGGCGCTGGAGGTCTCGGCTCCCCGGCGGCGCTCTACTTGGCCGCCGCTGGAGTAGGCACGCTAGGCATCGTGGACGCGGACACCGTGGACGCGAGCAACCTGCAGCGACAGATCATCCACTCGACGAGCCGGTTGGGGATGCCCAAGGTGGAGAGCGCCAAGCAAGCGATCGCCGACCTCAACCCTGACGTGAAGGTGATCGGACACCAAGAGCGGCTCACGAGCGCGAACGTCGAGCGGCTCTTCGCGCAATACGACCTCGTCGTGGACGGCACGGACAACTTCCCCACGCGCTACCTCGTGAACGACGCGAGCGTGTTCTCGGGCAAGCCAGTCGTGCACGGATCCATTTTCCGCTTCGACGGCCAGGTGACGACGTTCGTTCCAGCGAAGGCCAAGGGCAATTTCGCCGCGCCTCAAAGTCCCTGCTATCGCTGCCTCTATCCCGAGCCGCCGCCTCCGCACCTCGCGCCGAGTTGCCAAGAGGCAGGAGTGCTCGGGATCTTGTGCGGCATCGTCGGGACGCTCCAGGCTACGGAGGCCATCAAGCTCATTTTAGGCAAGGGAGACGTCCTCGCCGGCCGACTGCTCACCTACGACAGCCTGAAGATGCACTTCCGTGAGCTGCGTCTGCATCGCGATCCGGCGTGCCCCGTGTGCGGCAAGGCGCCGAAGATCACGAGCTACGTGGACTACGAAGGGTTTTGCAACGTGACGGCATGACCAAGCATCATTGATGGAGAGATGCTTCGTGTCGGAACTCGGCTGCCCCACTTCGAAGCCAAGAGCGCCGAAGGACAGCTGATCAGCGACGTGTCTCTCCGCGGGGCGCCGTGCGTGATCTTCTTCTTTCCGCGTGCGTTCACCTCGGGCTGCATTTACGAGGCGAAGGCGTTTCGAGACGCGTACCCACGGTTTCGCGATCTCGGGGTCGAGGTCGTCGGAGTCTCCACGGACGGTCACTTGCGGCAGTGCAAGTTCGCGGAGTGGGCCGGTGCGGCTTACCCGATGATCGGTGACGCCTCGCTGGAGCTCGCGCGTGCGTTCGACGTCTTGTGGCCGATCTTCTCGATCGCCAAGCGCGCGACGTTCGTCGTCGACTCGGACAGCATCATCCACAGCGTGTTCCACTTCGAGTTCGGCCTCGATCGCCACGTGATCAAGTCGGAGTCGATCGCGCGCGCGCTCAAGAAGCCCAAGAAGACCGGGTGAGCTGAGCGGTCAGCGCAAGTCTTCGGGCGTGGGCATGGGGATGTCGTCGTTGTTCGCTTCTGTCTTCGGCATCGACGTGACGTCTGCGGGGTGTTCGTCGATCGGAAGCGGCGGCAGCAGCTTGTCGAGCATCGCGTCGACGACAGGAGCCAGCGGCATCGGCGGTGGCGGCCAGATCGCGACATAGCGCGCAGACTCGCCCGGACCGCTCGAGTCGATCCATGTGACGTGACCCGCGCCCGCGTCGCGGACGTCGAGGTGAATGAACGAGCTGTTCGGGTAGTAACCGCAGCCTGTGTCCACGAGCGTCTTGCAAAACGCGACGAGCGACTCGTTCGTGACGCCGTCCATCCTGAAGTCGAGCGCGCGTCCCGTCGCGTGGAAGCTGCCGACGCTCGCAGGTCGATATCCAGAGACGACCCACACCTTGGTCGGCGACGCGCTCGGCTTCTGGAAGTGATCGGCGATCTGTTGGAGTCGCACGACAAGCCTAGAATCCAGGCGTTTGATGCCAGGCGCGAGCTCTGCACCCTGGACCTTGTCCAGCGTCGCGATCGGCGCGGATGGCTTCAGCGCGCTGCCTGGCCTCGCGAGAATGGACAGGTGCGCAGTCGACTCCGGCGCGACCGATCCATCACACCGCGTAAGCGAGAAGCGATCCTCCTCGGTGCCGCGCATGACCACGATGGGATCGCGCAAACACGGCGGCTTCGCCTTCGCGTCGGGTCTCTTAGCGTCTGGTTTGGCGCCCGCATTGGGCGTCGCGATCGGCAGCGCATGCGGACGATCCGGAACGTGTACGGGCGTCGTGTGCATCGCCGTCGGAGGGCGCTTCGTCGTCGCGGGCTTGCTGCCGTGCGGCTTGGCAGACGCCGCCCCATACGAGAGAGCTCCAAAGAAGAGAGTGGTCAACGCGAAGGGCAATCCAACGAAACGAGCCATCGAAGCCTCCAATGGGTGTTGACGTACAAATGCCTACATCCGCCCACCAAGGCCAAAATATGTGATCGCTTTTCTTCCGAGGGCGCCCAATGGAGAATCGCTCGGCCATGGATCGAGCCTCGTTCGAAGCCGCGTTTCGCAAGTTGCTGTCCGCTCAGAATGCGCAGACGACCAACGTTGGCTGCGTCGCGTGTGAGCGCTGCATCGGCGCGAGCGAATGCACGTTCTGTGCAGACTGCAAGCAAGTTACGCGGTGCCAGTATTGCGTCGGCTGTGATGGCTGTTCGGATTGCGCGCACTGCATCAACAGTCGCGAGCTGCGTTCGTGCCAGCACTGCGACGAGTGCCAGCGGTGCTCGGACAGCGCCTATCTCACGCGCAGCGTAGCGTGTGCATACTGCACCTACTGCTTTGGGTGCGTGGGTCTGTCGCGCAAGGACTTCCACATCCTCAACGAGCCCTACGATCGGCAGACGTATTTCGCGACAGTGGCGAAGCTGTCGCGCGAGCTCGGCGTGCGCTGAGATGCGCGCGG
>JANYHY010000497.1 GCA_025362165.1 Myxococcales bacterium
CGCGGCGCGGCGCTCTTTCGGCTTCTCCACGTGCGACGTTCCGAAGAGAGACTCCACATCCGCGACAGTGCGGCAAGCGGTGAGCGCTTGAGGATCGATCGTCTTGCCGCGCGCCTCGAGCGCGTCGAGCAGCTCCGTGAGCATCAGCGAGTCGAAGCCGAGATCGCCGTGCATGGTGGCCGCGCCGTGCACCTCTGCAGCTGCGCGTCCGCTGACCGCGACGATCGCGCGTCGCACGGGCCCGAGCTCCGCGCCGTCTTGCTCTGTCGACGAAGTGGCGGCGATCAGCCTCTTCACGAGCTCCGCGACCTCGTTGCGCTTCACCTTGCGCGTCGCGGTTCGCGGCAGCGGCGCGTCATGCAGGTACATCACCGAAGGCTGCTGGTTGTACGGGAGCTTGCTGATCGCCAAGCGCAACGACTTCATCGCGCGCTCGTTGCGATCGGCGCGTAGCTCGATCGCTCCGTCCGAAGGCGGCGGCATGATCGACTCGCGGACGACGTTGCCGACGGGCACGGCCAAGCAGGCGACGCGCTCTCCACCGCGCGGAGCATCGACTCCGACGATCGCGAGCTCCGCGATGCCTGACACGTCACCGATCGCGCGCTCCACGTCGTCTGGATAGACGTTCTCGCCCGTGGTCGTGACGATGACGTCTTTGATGCGACCGACGATCGACAATCGCCCTTGTTTGTCGAGCTTTCCGAGATCGCCTGTCTTGAGCCAGCCATCGTCCGTCATCACAGCGCGCGTCGCCGCTTCGTCCGTGTAGCCCGCCATCACGTTGGGACCCTTCGCGAGCACCTCGCCGACGCCGCTCTCGTCGGGATCCGCGATCTTGATCTGCACGCCGGGGACTGGCTTGCCGACCTGACCAGGCTTGCTCAGTGGCTCGCTGACGGTCAGCACAGGCGCTGCCTCTGTGAGCCCGTACCCTTCCGTGAGGTGCAAACCCAAACCAGCGAAGAGCTGCTGCGTCTCCTTGGGGAGCGCCGCGCCGCCAGAGATGATGGTCTTGAGGTTGCCGCCGAGCGCGTCGTGTAGCGGCGCGAATACGAGCCTGCCAGCGTCGACGCCGAACGCGCGTCCGAGCTTGCGGTTGGCCTCCGTGGCGAAATCGAACGCGGCCTTCATCGTGGGTCCGCGAGCGTCGATCTGCGAACGGACGCGGCGCTCGATGAGCTGCCATAGCGCGGGCACGCCCACCATCGCCGTCGGCTTGCCGACCTCCATGCCCTCGGTGAGTCGATCTGCGCTGAGCTCACCGAGATAGACGACGCGCGCGCCGCGCGAGATCGGCAACAACAGACCGCACGTGAACTCGAACGTGTGGTGCAGCGGCAACACGCTGAGCACGCGATCGCGCGGAGTCAGCGGGAAAATAGGCGCGAGCGACGCGATGAGCTTGCTGAAGTTCGCGTGCGTGAGCCTCACGCCCTTGGGCGTCCCCGTGGTGCCGCTCGTGTAGATGAGGCTCGCGATGTCGCCCTCGTGCACCTCCACGGCTGGCGCGACCAAGCCGACGCCTTCGGCTGCGACGGCGTGAACGTCCACGACGGTGCACTCGCCGTGCTTGTCGCGGATCGCTTTGCCAGATTTCTCTTCGACATGTGCGTCCAAGATCACGACACGCGCGCCGCTCTCCGACAGCACGTTGCAGAAGGCACCAGGCTCGAGATCCGGATCGACCGGCACGGCCGTCGCCCCTGCGCGCAGGATTCCGAAGTAAGCGATCGCCCAATCAGGGTGGTTCTTGCCGGCGATCAGCACACGATCGCCCTTCTTGCAGCCCATCTCCGCGAGCCGCGCAGCGACCGCGATCGTGCGATCACGCAGGTCTGCGTAGGTCACGCGGGTCATGCCGTCTGGCTCTAGGAAAGACAGCGCGACCGCGTGTTCGTGGCGCTCACCCATCTGCTCGACGAGGCGAACGAGCGTCTCGTGAGCGAGCAGCGGCTTCCTCTCGCGCTTCATGCGCGCGTCCATCTCAGGGAGGATCCACTTCTCCACCGCTGGCATGTGTATGCCGTAGAACCAGTCAGCCCAATCGATCGCGTCAGGTCGCCAGTTGAGCTTCGCCTTCCACTCGTCGTCGAGGCGGTCGTACGCGGCTCGCGTGTTCGCGCAAGAGAACGGTCCATGTGACCAACTGGAGAACGGAGCGAACAGTTGGAGCAGCTCGCCGATCTTCTTCTGGCTCGCGGAGACTCCCTCGAGCGACTTCGCTACGGGTCGCGTGATCGCCGCGACTGGGCCAGGCGCGCGCTTGAGCACCGTGGCGAGCGCGTGAGTCACGCG
>JANYHY010000537.1 GCA_025362165.1 Myxococcales bacterium
GTGGAAGACGGCTCCATGCGATCGACGCGATCGGGAGAGTCTTTTGGGACTCCCGCGTTCATGCCGCCCGAGCAAGCGCGCGGTCGCTGGGAGCTCGTCGATCATCAGAGCGATTTGTATTCATTCGGCGCGACTCTGTTCACGTTGCTCACGGGTAGAATCGTCTATGAGCATGCAGGGACCGTCGCTGAGCTCATGGTCCTGTCGATCACGGAGGACCCACAGTCGCTCCGCACGCTCATGCCGGACGCGCCCGCCGCGCTGGTTCGCGCGATCGATCGCTCGTTGAAACGCGCGAAATCGGAGCGATGGTTGGACGCCGCCGAGATGCGCGCGGAGCTCGAACGAGCCCATGCGGCGCTCATCGCAAGTTCCGAGCTCACCGCGCGTGCCGAGCAAGCAGACGAGCGTGCATTCGAGCAGCAGTCAATGCCAGCCATTAGCGCATGGCGAATGCCACGAATTGCGAGCTTGGCGTTCGCGTCGAGCAATCCGAACCTTCCGCTCGCGTCGTCTGCGACAGAGTCGACATCGGTATCGCCAGAGCGCGACATGTCCGAGCAGACGAACTCGGCGATGGTCGCGACGTCGGCGAGCGCACCCGTTGCGACTCTCGCTCCGTCCATCGCGGCAACATCGCGCACACCCGCTTCGAGCAGCGCGTTGACTCCTCGGATCGCCCCAACGCAGAGTCGCTATACTGCAATCTACGATAGGCGTCATTAGTGCGTATCGTCTGCTTTGCAATCGGGATTTCTTTGTTAGTGTCTCTCGAGGCATTGGCAGATGACACGAGCGCGGACTCGCTCTTTCGCGAGGGTCGTCGCGCAGCAGACGCTGGGGACTACACGGTAGCGTGCGTCAGATTCGAACAGAGTTATCAGCTAGAGCCCGCGGCTGGGACATTGCTCAATTGGGCAGACTGCGAAGAGCATCGCGGTGAATCGAGCCTGGCGCTGCAGCATTTCAAGCGTCTCGAGGGCGAGCTCTCGACCACAGACGATCGGAGGCCGATAGTCGAAGAGCACATTCGAGTGTTGGAGCCCATCGTCGGTGCTCGGCCTTTAGCGCCCAATCAGGCGTTGCCGCCCAATCAGGACGTCGAGCCCCGTCGCGCGTTTACGCTCGTGCTCGGCGGCGCGGGAGCGGCGTCTTTCCTGACGGGGACGGCCCTCGGCGTCTTGGCGCTCACCCGACTGTCGAGCGCGAATGGGCAATGCACGGGAAATGTCTGCACCCCGGAAGGCATCAGTCAGTATCGAACCGCGCAGTCGTTCGCGGTTGCGGCGGACGTGACGATGGCGCTGGGCCTCGCGGTCCTCGGCACGGCGCTAGTGCTCTATTTGACGGCGCCGCACGATCACGCTCGCTCCAACGCGGCTCTTACCTGGGTAGGAGGTCAGTTTTGATGCGATGGATGTTCTCACTATTGTGCGTCACGGGCTGCTCGCTCATCGTCGGCACAGAAGAGCGAGTCCTGCGCGACGGCGGAGGGCTCGCAGACGCGAACAAGGAAGCGGACGCGGCAATCGTAGACGCAGCAATCGTCGACGCCTCGCCCTGCGACGGGAAGGGATGTGCCGCGCAGGCTCAATGCAACAACGCCTGCAAGACCGAGCTCGCGGACTGCGAGAAGCAATGCAAGGGCGGCCAAGACTCTACTTGCAAGCAAGACTGCGCCTCCGCAGCTCAGATGTGCGAGCAATCGTGCGGCCCGCCGTGTCTGCCTTGCGATTAATCGCAATCAGTTGCGGTCGACCTTGATCGACTGGATCAGTCGGCGCGTCTCGACCTCGTGCGGCAGGACGTGCAATCGAAGAAACGTTTGGGTCTCGATATCTAGCTTTCCGGTGTCCGCTTCGTAGTCGCGCCAGCCGTGGTCTTCGCCGTCCTCGAGGATCGAGATCACCGCGTGGGCGTGCGTGCCCTCGGCGATGTTGTCGAAGAACTTGACGAGCGCGCCCCACGGGCCCGAAGACTGCGGCGGCTTGCTGCCCATGAGCTCAATCCGCTCGATGAGCTTGCTCACGCGGTGCGCGTGCGATTGTCGGCATTGCGTGAGCACGTCCAGGAAGGAGCTCATCATTGCATTGGACAACGCGCGGTCATAGGTCTCGACAGCGCTCATCTCTCCCCGGCAAAATGAAGCGAGCTGACGGATAGTGGCGCCGCGCGAAGTAGTAGTTCCTGGCATCATGGTGTGGTTCTCCTCTTCGGTGAGAGTGCACCGCGCGTGCCGTTCCATAATAGCGCTCGAGAGAGTGAGTTGAGTGTGGCGCTAGCGCTAGTTGCGGCGGTCTTGCATGTGCAAACCAATCAAAACTGACCTGTCACTCCACCCACGAAGCCCGTGGACATTGGCAACAAGACTGGCACCAATTGAAACGCGGTCTTCGGCGGCGCTTCCACCTCGCGCATTCGGCCTTGCGCCGCTTGCCAGTGCAGGAGCGCAATCTCCGCGGACCCGCGCAAGAACCACAATCGCGCGACTCCCTGTCCGAGCGCCAGCAACGCGGATGCTCCCGTGAGCGTCGCGGAGATCGCGCGATCTGCAGGCGTGAGCTGTGTCCAGGTCGCGCGCCATATCGAGATCCCAGCGACGCCAAGCCCCGCGGCGATGTTCGCGACGCCAACGACCTTGCGCATCAACGCGTCCTTTCGCGCGCGCGCCCGCAGCGCGTCCTCCCCGAGTTGAAGGCGCAACGCGGCGTTGTAGCGGGTGTCCGTCGCGATGGGCGCATATTCGTAGTAGAGCTGCTCGGCCGACGACTGCGGGATCATCCCAATCAAAGACGCAAGGAGCCCAGTGCCCCCGAGACTGATCATCACGTAGCCATAGCTCGCGACGACGCCGTGGTTGGGGTCGCTTGGGTCGACCGCCACGAGGCTGATCGCGCCCGCACCGATCAGCCCCGCGCTCGTGACGGACGTGATGACGCCGTTGAAGATGCGCTCCGGTCGCGCACGCTGGGCCTCGAACTCGAGCATGTCGCGCAAGCGCAACGGCAAATCGTCAGCTGCAGCGGGAGTCCCAGCGGGCGCTGGCAAGACGACGGCGGAGGGCTCTGTCGCGAGCGCGCTAGAACTCTCACAAACCAAAACGCCGACGAAGAGAGCGACTCTGATGATTGATTGATGAGGTAGCACTACTGTCCTTTCGATTGTGGCATTGAAGTCGCAATTGGCGACGTCATGTTGGTCATCATTCTATTCGTGGTTCTGGTGTTGGCATTGGTGGGTGGCGGCGCAGGGCACTCGCGGTATGGAATCGTGGGCTGGTCTCCAGCAGGGCTCATCCTCCTCCTGCTCGCCGTGTTGTGGCTCACGGGCCGCCTGTGATCTCGCGATGAGGCGCCTCTAGCTCGTAGGTTCGCAGGATCGCGATCGCCATGCCGGTGATCACCGGGCCCAGGACGAGGCCGATCAATCCAAACACGGCCACTCCGCCGAACAGCGCGATGAGAGTGACGATGGTGGGGATCCCTTGTTCGCTACCGACGAGTCGCGGGCGAATCACATAGTCGGGAATCAGACCGATGAACACCGCGCTGAGCGAGAGTTCACACGCTCCAGCGGCGAAGCGCCGACTGATGAGAAACCACACGCCGATTGTCACCCACACGAGCAAAGTCCCAAGCACTGGAACCAAGGATGCGAAAGCCGTGAGCGCTCCCCAAAAGAGCGGGTCTGGGACTCCAGTCACCCAATACACGCCCGCCGCCGCGATGCCCTGGATGATGCCAGTGAAGACAGTGCCGCGCAGCACTTGCCTGCCGATGCGGCGTAGCTCGTCGAACAACGCATGTGTGTGACGCGGGTCTAGCGGCGAGAGCCCGTCCACGTGTCGCATCCATGTCGCCCAGTACCGGAGCACTGCAAACGCGGCGAGCGACATGAACACGATCGTCAAGAGCGCGCTGAACGTCGCGTCCGCCGCGGAGCCTGCGACCAAGGTCGCGCTCGACCCAAGCGCGAGAGCTTGGTCCTTCACAGCCTTGGTCAGTTGCTCCGGTGGCACATGCAGCGGTACTAGCAAGTTCGCCCAATGGTCTGTGAGACGCGAGAGAGCGCCGCCAGGAGCGAGGTCGCTGGAGAGTTGGTCCGCGAGCTTGAGCCCGCGCGAGATGACGAGCGTGATGAATGCGAGCGCGCCGACCGTCACCACGAGCGTGGTCGTGAGCGTGCAGAGGAGGGCTGCGAACCCCGGTCTCATTCCGCGCGCACACAAGCGCTTGTGGATGGGCTGCAGACTGAAGCCGACCAACGCGCCTAGAAACAGCCCCGAGCCCAAAGGGAGCGCCATCCAGAGGAGCGCGGCGATGGCCGCGACGGTGAGCCACGAGAGCGCGCGAGATCGAGAATCTTGCGACATGATGGTCGTCATGTTTTTTCGAGGAGCAACGTTTGCGCCTGCCTCCCAATCCGCCTCGATTTGCGTGCGCGCCACACTTTGGACATCTGGAACCTGCCCCAAGAACGCCTCAGCTGACCAAAGCGCCACACTTTACGCAGAGGTCTTCCTTGACGTGGTGACCGCAGGACTGAGAACCTGCGCAGGTGCCGGACGACGACGACGACGATGACGACATCGATCGCACCAAGATGGGTGTGGAGCCGTTCAAGCTTGAGGGGGTGCCGTCGGAGCGAGACAGGCCGTATCTGATAGTGCTCGCGGGCTCGAACGTCGGTGAGATGTACCGCATCGAGGATGCGGAGACGATCATCGGTCGCGCGGAGGACGTGACGATCAAGCTCGGCGACGACGGGATCTCCCGCAAACACGTGCGCGTCACGGCGCGCGGACAAGACGCGCAGCTAGAGGATCTCGGCAGCGTCAACGGCACGCTCGTGAACGGGCAACGCGTAACCAAGGTCTCATTGAAGGACGGCGACAAGATTCAGATCGGGTCTACGACGATCCTCAAGTTCACCTATCACGACAAACTAGAGGAGAATTTCCGGCGTCAGATGTACGACGCTGCGCTGCGTGATGGTCTCACCAAGCTCTTCAACAAGAAGCACTTCATGGATCGCATCGAGAGCGAGCTCTCCTACGCGCGCCGCCACGCCGCCCAGCTCTCTCTCGTGATGATGGATGTCGATCACTTCAAGAAGGTGAACGACACGTACGGTCACCTCGCTGGTGACATGGTGCTCTCGACGCTGGCCACCGCCATTCAATCAGCGCTGCGTGGTGAAGACTTGCTCGCGCGCTATGGCGGCGAAGAGTTCGTCATTCTGTGCAGGGGCTCGTCCGCGGCCACCACGGGCGTCGCGGCGGAGCGCGTTCGCGCGAGGGTCCAGGGGACCGCGTTCGTCTTCTCCGGTAAGACCATCCCGATCACCGTCAGCCTCGGCGTCGCAGCCTACGTGAACGGGCAGACCTCCACGCAGCTCATTTCCGCAGCAGACGCCGCATTGTACGAAGCCAAGCACGCGGGTCGAAACCGCGTCGTCGTGAGGTAGGTCAGCGAAGCTTGGAGAGGATGTTCGCTATCGAAGGCGCGCCCTCGAGTCGATTGTCGTTCGTATAGACGCGGCACTGCAGTCCATAGTCGTCGCGACTTGCGGCCGTGTCGTCGACGTCGACACCATCTACGCGCACTGTGGGTGAGCCCAAGAAGCGGCGCCGAACTGCGTCGCTTTGGTCCTCCACACGAACGAGTCGCACGTCTGCCGAGCCTTGGGTAGAGGAGAGCGCTTGGCGCACGCGGGTCTCCGCTAATGTCACGTTGGGACACTCATCGAAGAACAAGATCTCGATCCTCATCGTCATCGCCCGTTCGATCCCATGAACCCATTTTTACAATTGACACATAGCGCGTTGCGTTCGCGCGACAATCGCGGTCTGATCTGGATCATGCGCATCGGCCTCGTCATCCTACCGTCCGTCGTCTTCGTTTCGCTGTCCTGTGCCGTGCAGGGTGGGGCACCAGGCGTGGTCTCCCCAACGGGATCGCCCTCGTCGTCCTGGTTCTGCTACGGCTTCACGGACGATGACGGTCGCACCACCGCGTGCGATCGCACCGCCGACAGTTGCGAGACTGACCGCCAGAACGAGGGACGCGACGCGACCTCCAAGCCCGACGCCAAATGCGCCCCCGCCGCATCCGCTTGGTGCTTCGACCTCAAAGGTGAAGAAGACTGTTTCGCCGAACAGGCCCAATGCGCCCGGGAGCTTGCCGAAGAGAACCCCAGCGGCACCTGCACCCAGCGGTGAGAGTGGCGATGGATCGTCCTCGATGGGCATTGACTCACTGCCCCTTCTCAACCAGCGGGTGGCGGCGGGACCGTGAGGCATTTCCAAATTCCAGATTGGAATCCGCACTCCTTGTTGCTTGGACAGTCCGTGTTGGAACCACACTCGTCTCTGCTGGTGTGGCAGAAGTGCCCCGAGCGCCATCCGTGGTACGTCGGGTCGGGATCGCAGCTCTTGCCTCCGGTGCAGTCGGACGCATCGTGGCAGTTGGCTGGCGCGCACACGTTGCGATCGCCGCAGATGCAGAGACTACCCACGGCGCAGTCGGCGTCCACTTCGCAGTCGTCGTATGTACAGTTCACGCCCATCGACGCGTGGTAACTGATCCCACGCTTGCATCGTCCGTTCTTGCCTTTCGTGCACTCGGCGTCGGTGTGGCAACTGACCAGTCTCGCGTCCAGATCCGCGGTCCCTCCGCTCGCGTTGTCGGGCGGCGCGGGCGGACAAATCGCGCGCGCGCGTATCGACGCTGCCCCATCTGGAAGAGACGGTGGAGGTCCGATGAGAATGACTGGGCCGACAGGCTTGCTACACCCCGCTGCGACAGTGAACGCAATGATCGCAATGATCGCCGCACACATGTGCCCCATTCCCAAGAGGGTACCACAGTGAGACAACGTCACGACTCCCTTACGTCTCACCCAGGCGCACGTTGATCTCGCTCTCTTCAATGGGTCAATCGGACAATGCATTTGATAATTGATTGTGCGCGGGAAGGGACTTGAACCCTTACGCCTCTCGGCGGTGGAACCTAAATCAGAGCTTTGCGATGAATGCATAGTGCAGCAATCGCCAACAGACGCTGATTCTAGCCACTTGGCGCTCGATGGCGCTCAATGGGTCTCTGATGACTCACCCCCCCGAAACGGTCCGAAACGGTCCCGAAACGGTATCTGCAATATGCACGCATCATCCGACGCAGAGCGCGCCGCG
>JANYHY010000554.1 GCA_025362165.1 Myxococcales bacterium
CGGCTGCTGCGCGCGCGGTGTCGACTGCGGCGTAGGCGCGAGAGAGAGCCTTCACGTGATCCGCGATGCGCTGGTCCACCATCGCGACGACCGATTGAGCCGCTGTCGGCGCGAGCGCGGGTTCGCGATACGAGCCCTCCGCGCGGTCCGCGTTGACGACGAGGTTGCGCGATTGACTCTTCTCGAGGCGAACGCGCGCCGTCGCGAGCTTGTCTAGCGCAGCCCAAGTGTTGTGCACGTTGCGCGCGGCCGATGCGTCGAGCGGGATCTCGTGTGCATGACGGCGGATCTCCGCGCCCTGTTTCAAAGAGGTGCGCGCGGGCTCGGCCACTTCGAGCGCGGCGCCGTCGAGTGAGTGCGCGAGCGCGTCATCCGCTTCGAGCAGCATCGGCAGCGCGACGAGCACTGCGCCCACCACGATCGCTACGCCGTGTACACCTGGCGAAGCGGCGCCGTACGATTGCGCGAGCACGCCTGCGAGACCACCCGCGAGGATGCTCGCCGCGATGTGACCGAGTCGAGCCGCTGCACCGCGCACGCGCGAAGAGCGCTCTGCGTAGGCGAGGGCGACGAGGACGGCGCCTCCTGCGGCGGGCGAGATGCCCATGAGCATCGCGCCAGCGAGAGCAGCCATCGCTCCGCATGCGATCGCGAGCGCGTAAGCGCCGCCGCTCGCCGTGATCGCCAAGAGCACGCCGAGGAGGACGAGCGCAGCCGAGCTACCGACGACGCCGAGGCGCGCTGTGAAGGGTCCCACGCCGAAGGCGAGGGCGGACGTGAGGAGGATGGTCAGCTTTTTCATGGTCGTCTCCCTCAAAATCCGAGGCGGTCGAGGTTGTTGTTGTCCTGCTCGAACGCCTTCTTCGCGGCGGTCCTGCCTTCATCGCTGCCGGGCGCTGCTTGGAATTGGTGTTTGGTGCCGTCATAGGCCTTCATCTGATTGCCGAGCGCCGCAGCGCGTGGAGCGGGCGCGCCTCTCGCCGCCTGTCGGAGGTCGACGATGTTCTTGTCGATGAGCGCTTGCGCGGTGACCGTATCGCCCTTGGAATAGGCCTCCGCGGCCTTGAGCTCTCGCTCGGACGCGACGACGCTCATCGCGTCCGCGTAGACGCCGTGATCGATGCCGGCTTCGACCGCCGCCATGTCCGTGGTCCCCGCGAGCGTGAGGCCCGAGTACTGCGCCGACACGCGTCCATCATTGCCCTTCGACTTGGAGAGCGAGACCCAGCTCGCGGTGCCGTCGAAGCGCTCCACGTCGTTCGAGTCGATGCGCGCGGTGAGGTGAACGATCGCGCGGCGCTCGTCGCCCGCGAAGAGCGCGCCCAACTTGAGCTCGACGACGTCTGCGTCGATCATGCTCGCGTCTGCACCCGAAGCGCTCACGAACTGCACTCCATGCGGGAGCTGCATGCGTACGGTCGCGTTCTGCACTGTCGTCGTCGCGGTCTCGTCGAGCTCGCGGTGGAGGAATGCTGTCAGCGCCGAGGCGTCCTTCACGAAGCCGAAGTTGCCATGACCTGCGCGAGCGACGCCGCTCATGTACGACTCGTCGAAGTCGAGGCCGATGCCCATCGACGAGATGGTGATGCCCTTGGCAAAGCTGCTCTGCGCGAGGCTCTCGGCCTGCGCGCGAGTGGAGTCGAGGCCGTCGCTCACGAGCACGATGCGCTGCACACGATCGGCGCCGACGAGCCCAAGCGCGTTCAAGCCAGTCGAGAGACCGAGCGGAATCGCAGTGCCGCCGCCTGCCTCGATCTGGCGGATGTGCGCAAGAACGTCGCTCCGAACGTCGCCAACACGCGCGAGGTGCTGAATGATGGTCGCGTCGTCCGAGTAGCGCACGATGGCGATCTGGTCGTCGTCACGCATGTCCTTGACGAGCTGCATGACCGCGTTCTTCGCTTCTTCGATCTTGTCGCCGCTCATCGAGCCGCTCGTGTCGAGCACGACCGCCAGGGCCAGGGGAGCGCGTGCGTTCGCGACGTCCTTGTCGGCCGTCATTCGCACTTCGGCGTAGACGTCTTGCGTGCCATTCGCGAGCACCCTCGCGTGACTCAGCGCGACCGAGCCGTGGGCTCCAGGACCGCTGAACTTCGCGCCCGTCGACCCGTCGAACACGGTGGTGACAGGAGCGAGCGCTGCGCTGTCTGGGGCGCGATAGAGCACCAAACCACCAAACGCGAGCACGACGGAGGCCATGGCGAGACCACGGCGAATTTGAGGTGTGCGCAACCAGCTGGAAACCAACATTTCGTCACTCCGACCCGCGCGATGAGGCCGGCACCACCGTGGGATACGCGGTGCGCATGGCGAGAAGCAGCGGGTAGGCGTTAGGACGCCTTGGAGGACGAAAAGTTCTGGAGCCGCTCGAATTTGTCCGTCTGAGCGAGCGCCGATGGTGTGTGGCGGCTTAGATGCGGGCGATCGTGGCGGCGTAGTCGACGCGGCTCGCTCGGCGGGGCAGGGGCGGCGGCACCTTGCGCAGGCT
>JANYHY010000440.1 GCA_025362165.1 Myxococcales bacterium
GATCTGGCCGAAGAACGAGATCCATCGGCGGATAGGTTAGCGGTTCCTCCTCCGCGAGAAACTCGAAATCAGCCTTTTCGTTGATAAGTCACATGTTTCGAAGAGCCCACCAGACCGTGCCGATTCCAGCGAGCAAGAACACGGCGGCCCATATCCACACACGACGGTTCTCGTTGAGCTCCTCTTCAGGTGCAAGACCCTCGACCGGTGGAGGCAGCGGCGCGATGAGCCTGGAGCTTGGACGCTCGTCGCTCTTCTTGGTGTGCTCGGGCGGAGGTGTCTCTTTCGGGCTCGTCGTTGCCGACTTCGACGCGCTCACCTCCTTCGCCGCTTCGCCGACTAGCACAGCGTTCTCGTCGCCGGTGGATGGCGGGCGGAACGCGCCCTGTGGAGCGGGCTTGTCCTCCGAGGTGACGACGTCGATCCACTCGCTGTAGCGATCGCGCTGCGAGCCGAACAACTCTTCCATGTACTTCGCGACGGTCGACGAGGTGACCACGCGACCTTGGCTGCGCGAGAACTCGTCGAGCGCGTGAGCGAGCTCCTGCGCGTTCGCGTAGCGATCCTCTTTGTTTTTCTTGAGCGTCTTCTCGAGGATGGCCCAAAGGGCAGGGGAGTAACCCTCCACGAGCGAAGTCGGGTCTGGGATCATGCACTCAGCAACCGCGGAGAGCGTCTCGACTCCGTTGGCGCGCTTGAAGAGCCGGCGATCGGTCGTCAGCTCCCAGAGCGACACGCCCAGCGCGAAGATGTCTGCGCGCCGGTCGATGTCTTTGCTGCTCTTGGTCTGCTCGGGCGCCATGTACGCGACCTTGCCCTTGAGCACGCCGAAGCCAGTCTCGCTGATGCGGTTCTTGGCTTTCGCGAGGCCGAAGTCGATGATCTTCACTTGCCCGTCGTAGGTGACGAAGATGTTCGCGGGGTTGATGTCGCGGTGCACGACGTTCTGCGGATCCCCCGTGGCGCTCTTCAGCTCGTGCGCGTGGTGAAGGCCCTCGGCGATGCGCGCGCCGATCCACGCGACCATGTCTTCTTGGAGCTTCATGCGCTTCTGGCGGCTGGTCCACCAGATGTCCCAGAGGGACTCGCCGAAGAGAAGTTCCATCGCGATGAAGAGTCGCTTCTTGCCCTCTTCGCTCTCGTCCTCACCGAGCTCGTGGATCGCGACGACGTTTGGGTGACTGAGCCGCGCGACGATGCGAGCCTCGTCCAAGAACATGTTCACGAACGACTTGTCGCTCGAGAACTCGGGGCGGATCACCTTCAACGCGACGAGGCGCTCGAAGCCCGCAGGCCCAGCCAAGCGCCCCGCGTAGACAGTGGCCATCCCACCATCAGCGAGCTTGCCGCGTACGTCGTATCGGCCCAATTTAACTGGGATTTGCGCCTCGGTCTTGTCCTCTTGTTCCGCCAAAGTGCTCGCGAGCTTAGCAGCAATTGATGCCGCCTGCGGCGGACATCAACGGCCTTCGGCATAACGGAGGTCCCGTTGGCACGCCCCAATTGGCGTTGGCGAAGCCATCCTTCAGAAGGTCGCCTTCGCAGAAATGCTTCGAGTGAACCGCGCGCATCGCCCGGATTTGAGCGCGACTTGCGCGACAGAATGGCGGTACGATGGCCCGCATGATTTGGCTGAGCGTGTCCATCGTGTCCGTTGAGCAGGACCTCTCAGCGCAGCGCTAATGCAAGACGTCCAGGAAGATCCGACGCTGGGCCGCATCGGCGGCTTCCGCCTGATCCGGCGGCTCGCCACAGGCGGCACGAGCGACGTGTTGCTCGCGCGCGCGGAGGGACCGCACGGCTTCGAGCGCACGGTCGTCATCAAGCGTCTGCTCTCCGAGCACCAAGACGATCCCGAGTTCGCGCGCATGTTCACGCGCGAGGCGAGCGCGTACTCGCGCCTCAGTCACCCGGCGATCGTGCGGCTCTTCGACTTCTTCACGGCGCAGCGCCAGCTGATCATGGTGCTCGAGTACATCGACGGCGTCTCGCTCGCCAAGCTCATGCAGCTGACGCTCGGCGCGGGTCGCGCGCTGGATGATCGCGCGTCGCTCTTCGTCGCGTGCCGCGTGTTCGATGCGCTCGCCGCCGCGCATGCCGCGCGAGATCCCGAGACGGGAGATTTTGCAGCGGTCATTCACCGCGACATCAACCCCTCCAACGTGCTCATCCCGTGGGACGGTCACGTGAAGCTCACGGACTTCGGCATCGCCAAGATCGTGGACCTCGACGGCGACACGAAGACGGGAGTCGGCGGCATCAAAGGCACGTACGGCTACATGGCTCCAGAGCAAGTGACGGGGGAGCGCGTGACCGTGCGCACGGACGTGTACGCGGCGTCGATCGTGCTGTGGGAGCTGTTGGCTCGAAAGAAGGCGATTCAGAGCGAGAAGCTTCCCGAGATGGAGATCCTTCGCGCGATGGCGGAGCCAAACATTCCGTCGCTCGACGTGCTGCGGCCAGATCTCTCTCCGGTGCTTCGCGAAGCGATCGCGCGCGGGCTCGCGTCGAACCCACGCAATCGGACGATCAGCGCCGAGGAGATGGTGAGCGTGCTGCGCGATCACATGACCTCGCTCGAAGACGCGCGAAACGCCCTCGTCGCGTCGCTAGGACCGCTGCGCCGGCACCCGCAATCGGTAGCGCCGAGCTCCGATCCGGACGAGAGTATGTCGAGCAGCACGACGGCGCCGCATGCTGCGTCCGACGCGATCGCTCGTGCGAGGTTGATGGACGCGCCTGACGACGACACGCGCGCGGTCCCCTCTGCGGAGATGATGGGGCTCATCGAGCAGAGCAACGTCCCGCACGACGCACCAACCAAGCCGCAGCTCATGGGCGCTGCCGCGTCGGCTTTGCAAGCGGTGGAGGAGCCGTTACGGCGGATGACTCCGAGCGGCCTGCGCACGGTCACCGGGCCAGCGCCGCCGATGGTGCCGCAGTCTCCGCGACCCCCGCCGCGTCCCGCGATGAGCTCGCAGATCAGCAAACAGACGCTCGCGGGAGGCTTCTCACCGAACCCAGATTTGGCCGGCGCGATGGAACGCCAGCCTGCGACGGAGCTCTCGGAGCAGCACTTGGTGTCCGATGAAGATCTCGCGAAGACCAACCTCCGTCCACCACAGCACACGCCGCCCGGAGCGCCGATCACCGCGCCCATGCCCGCGACTGGCGCGCTCAACAAGACAGCGGCGATGAGCACCACGCTCGCGATGGATCAGCGACCAAGCCCAGTTGCTCCGCCTGCGAGCTTCGAGCCCGCGCCGTTGTCTCGGCAATCTGCGCCAATGATGTTCACGCCCCAGCAAGCGCCGCTCGCGCCGTTCGAGGCGCCGCCGATGTTCGCGCCGCAGCAAGCGGCGTTCGAGGCACCTCCGACCTTCGCGCTCCAGCAGGAGCCGCGTCGCTCGTCATCGGCTGGGATCATCATCGGAGCGCTCATCGCGATACTGTTGCTCGCGGGAGCGGCTGGGTTCCTGTTCGTCAGGGCGTCGGCGAAGCCGCAGCTCGTCGCCATGGCGAGTGCCAAGGCAACGACGGCGCCCACGCCTCTCAAAACGGCACCGAGCGCTGTTCCGGTGATCGCGGCATCGTCGAACGCGAAGCCCATCACGACCGCGCCCCTCGCAAGCGTGATCGCGAGCGTCGCGCCATCGTCGACCAGCAAGCCGCAGCCGTCAGTCACCGCGCCCGCGTTGCCGACGAGCGATGCACCGCCGACGTCAGCTCCAACGTTGGACTCAGGTCACGGACTCGTCCGTTTGCCGCCATGGTCCACGGGCCGCCGTGTGTGGATCGACGGCAAGCTCGTCGGAGAAGGTCCAGATCCGGTCGTCGTCGTGTGCGGCGCGCGCGAGGTGAAGGTCGGCAGCTCCGGTGAGGAGAAGCTCGTCAACGTGCCGTGCGGCGGCGAGGTGGATCTAGCTCACTGACCTGCGTCGACCGCGATGGGTGTCACCGCGGGTGGGTTCGCTTGGTACTGAACCCAGAACTTGTCCGCCCACTCGATGCCGCCTTGATTGGTGGGGTGTATGCCGTCTCCACCGCGCGCGATCTTGAGCATCGCGGAGTCGAACACCTTGCAGCCGATCGCGTTCTTCTTGATCACCTCTGTGATGCCCGTATCGGGCTTCCACGTCGCAGGCGTGATCCACCAACACTCGCGGCCGCCCTTGCTCGCTTTGGCCGCGACCGATTTCACGCTCCCGACGAGCGAGCTCGGGAAGGGGACGAAGACGTCGTTCGCGCCGAGCGTGAGGATGACGAGATCTGGGCTGTGCTTGGCGAGCAGCTCTGCGAAGTGTTTGTCGTGATCGAACGAGACGATCGAGATCGCGGTCATCCAATCCGGCACGAACTTCGCGCCGAGCGGCTTGAATTTGGCCTCGAGCGCCTTCGTGAGTCCGCCGTAACCGCCGACCATCGAGTCTCCTGTGTGAAGCACGACCTTCGGCACCGCAGGACCTATCGGCGCTGGCGGCGCGGCGTCGGCGAGCTCTGCGACCGCTGCATCACTCGCGTTCGGCGCGCCACCGTCGAGTCCGACAGTCGTGCTGGCAGAGGGTTGCGGCGTCGGCGACGCTGCGTTCCTGCTCGCCGCAGAGGCATCTGGTTGCTTCGAGCAAGCATAAGCGACGAGCAAGAGCAGTCCGAAGGAGCGCATGGCGCGCTCATTAGCGCAGGGGAGAGGAAGGCTGTCGAGTTTTCAGCGACAGCGCCCTACGCAGACATCACGCGACGATAGACCTCGCCGTACATGTTGCACATGCGCTCGATCGAGCAGCTCGCAGCGACGAAGCGGCGCGCGCCCGCTCCCATGAGCGCAAGCTTCTCGTGGTTGCCCATGGCTTGGCGCATCGCGGCTGCGAGCGCGCTCGGTGTGCGATCGCGCGCGACCCAGCCCGTCTCGCCGCCCTTGACGATCTCGGGAACGCCGCCGACAGGGAACGCGACGACAGGTCTCCCGACGGCCATCGCCTCGAGCAACGCGATGCCGAGTCCTTCTTGGCGAGAGCTGCAGACCGCGGCTTGCGCAGATGCGACGACCTCGCGCGGGTCCGATAGATAGCCGTGAAAGTGAGCGCGTCGCGAGACACCGAGCGCGCGCGAGAGTGACTCGAGCTTCGGGCGCTGGCTGCCATCACCGACGACGTGGAGCTCCGCGCCCGGCGTCTCGGCGAGCGCGCGCAGCGCCAGATCGATCCCCTTGCAATGCTCGAGGCGACCGACGAGCACGAAAGGGAAGGGGCGCGTGACGTCTGGGACCTGCGTGAACGCGAAGCGGCGCGTGTCGACGCCGTTGTGGATCACGCGAAGTCTGCCCGCGACCCACGGCGCTCGGCCCTGCGCGACCTGACGCACGTGTTCACTGACAGCGACGACGGCGTCCGCGCGCTGCAAGCTCCATCGCGAGAACGGCCAGCAAGTCATGTCTTTGTAGACGTCCGCGGCGTGCTCGGTGCGGACGATGCGTAGCCCGAGCCTCTGCGCGGCGCGTGTGCCCACCACCTGCGAGGCGTGCGTGTGGAGCTGCACCACGTTCGCGCGCTCCTTCTGCATGACGTCGCAGAGCCAAGCCACGTCGAGCGGTCCGAGCGAGCGCCACACGTACGCGGCGGCGTGTTCTCGCACCCGCCCGCGATCGTAGACGCGCAGCCCCGCGCCCTTGAGGAGCTGCGCGAGCATCTCGTTCGGCGTCATCAGCGCGACCGCGTGCTCGGCGGCGCTTGCCTCGGGTCGCGTCGCGAGATCGATCAGCATACGCTCAGCTCCGCCGACCTCGCCGGCGACCACCACATGCAGCACGCGTGGTCGCCGCACGAGCGGGACGATGCGGCCGCTCTCGCTGATTCGAGACGCGCTGGGCTGGGGCTTCATCATGCGATGACACCCTCTCGCTCGCGCGCGAGCCGAGACTCGAGTCGGAAGTAGAACACCACCGCGATCGTCGCGTGCACGAGCGATGTGGAGAGCGCGATCCCGCGTAGCCCCATGACGTTCATCAGCACGATGTTGAGGCCGACGTTGAGTCCAGCGTTGAGCAGACCCATGCCGAGCATGATGCGGCTGTTCTTGAGGGCGACGTGCGCGCGCGCCAGGACGAGCAGCGCGCCGAACGGAGCGACGCCCACGAGGTGATACGGCAAGAGCGACGTCATGCGCTCGACGCCGATCGCGTCCATCTGCCCGCGCAAGAACACGAGGCGCAACAGCGGCACGCGCACCAAGCAAACGATGACGCTCGCGACGCCGAGGATCGAGCACACCCAGATCAGCGTTCGGTGCACCGTCGCTCGGGCCTTCTGGACGCTCCCCGCGCCGAAATCGTCAGAGAGGTAGGAGAGCAATACGGGCAAGAGGCTAGCTTGGAGGAGGGAGGTCGGGATCGACGAGACGTCCCCGCTATAGCGGAGGAGCGTTCCGCCGCCAACGATTCCGGTCATCGTGGCCATCAGCTGATCCACGATGGGGTTGATGCGAGTGAGCGCGCCGCCCGACACTTCGCTCGCCGCGAGCCTCACGAAGCGCACGACCGGCTCGGGTCGCTCGAGGGTCATCGTCATCTTCAAGTGCAAGACGTGGAACGCGAAAAATGCGAGGAACCCGATCGCCACGAGCTCGCCCGACAGCGCGCCAGCGGGGATGGACAGGACGCCCGCCTTGTCGCGCAACAGCGTGATGACCGTGATGGTCGTGATGACACCGAGCGCCCCCGCGAGCGGAAACGCGACGAAGCGATGCTCCGAGTTGAGCACCGCGACAAAGAACGTCTTGACGCTCAGCGCGACCAAGAACAGGCAAAAAAGCGGCACCATCTTCGCAGCGAGCGCGAGCTCGGCGTTGTCGTAGCGGCTCGCGAACACGCAGAGCGCGAGGATGCCGATGCACGCAGAGAACAAGCCGCCCAAGATGAGCGTGTGCGCGAGCAACGAGCCTGTGACGCGCGACCAAAGAGCAGGCGCGAGCAGCTTCACTTCGCTCAGGATGGGGACGATCGCCGAATCTTGAAACGCGGAGAACACCACCGAACCCGCGAACGCGAACGCTGCCCACGAGAAGTAATAGACGTCCGTGGCGTGACTGCGTCCGAACCAAGCCGCCAAGAGCAACGGCAAGATGGCATCGCCGACCCTGAAGACGACCTGCAGGGCGAGCAACACGAGCGAGGTACGAACGATCGAAGGGCGACTCACGAACAATCCCAAGTTGCAAAGGGCTCGGTCAGCCGAGCGCGGGGACCATAGAGGAATATGGATGTTCGTACCACTTCGGGGCGCGGATCAGGCCGAGCGTCGTCGAGCCAGCGGATGCTTTGCCGTACAAACGCCCCGTCGCATCTGCTACTCGCTACCTTCTCTTGAACGTGTCTTCCGACCTCCGCCGCCCTGAGCTCAAGGCTCTTCCGCGCCGCATTCGCGTGTTGTTCATCAACGACACGGCGCGAAACGGTGGGCCGGGTCGGAGCCTCTTGTCCATCTTGAAGTTCATGGACCCGAACGTCGTCCACCGGGCAGTGCTGCTGCCGCGGCGTGGTGTCGTCAGCGAGCTGCTCGCGCCGGTCGCCGATGAGATGCATTTCTTGCCATCGCTCGTCGAGAACCCGATCGAGCCCGTCACTCGGGCGATGGAGCGTCGCGACTTCGACGCCGCGATGCCTATCAAAGTCGCGCGAGCGTTCGCCAACGTTGGCCGCGGTGCCTATGCCGTGCGCCAGCTCACTTCGCTCGCGAAGCAAGGTCGGTTCGATCTCTTGTACTGCAACGGCACCAACGCGGATTTTGCAGGCGGTGCCGTGGCGTGGACCAGCGGAGTCCCTGCGCTCTGGCACGTTCGGTACACCTCGTTGCCGCCCGCTCTGAGACCCGTTCACGATCGACTCGCCGATAGCGCGGGTGTGCGCCGCATCTTGTGTGTCTCTCACGCGGCCGCGGCTCTCTTCGGTCATTGCATGGGCAAGACCCGGGTCATCCACAACGCGCTCGACACGACCGAGTTCGCGCGTGGCGCCATCGATGGAGTGCTGCGAAAGGAGCTCTCGCTCAAACCCGACGTCGTCGTGTTTGGCAGTCAAGGCCGCATCCTGCCCCGCAAGGGCTACGTCGAGATGGTCCGCGCCGCGAAGATCGCGCTGGACTCGCTGAGCGTCGAGGGACGGGAG
Source organism: Myxococcales bacterium (assembly GCA_025362165.1). Classification (GTDB taxonomy): domain Bacteria; phylum Myxococcota_A; class Polyangia; order Polyangiales; family Polyangiaceae; genus JANYHY01. The sequence goes on from JANYHY010000440.1 coordinate 8,159, forward strand.
AAGGTGCATTTCGCGGTTCTGGGGGACACGCCGGAGGACATCGCACCGGACCACCTGTCGGAATGCAGGGAGCTGGCCAAAGACCTCGGGGTCGCTGGCAAGTTCAGTTTCTTGGGCTTTCGCAAGGACGTGAGACCCTACGTGTGTGACTTCGATGTCGCGGTCGTGCCCAGTGTTTATGCCGATCCGCTTCCTCGCGCGGTCATCGAGACGATGGCGTTTGGCATCCCTGTGATCGCGTTCGACGTCGGCGGCGTCGCCGAAATGCTCGCCGACGGTGAGACTGGCGCGCTCGTCGCAGGGTCCCCACCTGACGTGAAAGGCCTCGCCGATCAGATGCTCCGCTACCTCAACGATCCCGAGCTAAGGCGTAGACAAGGCGTCGCGGCGCGCGCACGGATAGAGGCCAGCTTCGACGCGCGCACGCACTCCCGCGCGATCCAACAAGAGATCCTCTCCACGGCTGGGCTCGCGGCCCCGAAGCTCGAGTAGCGGATGCCCGCGTGGAAGCGCGCCATCGTTCGGCTCGTGGACACGAGCGGACGCCACCCGGCGATCGTCCTGTTGCTGGCGGTGCTCTCCATCGGCGCGAGCTGGTTCTACGCGGCCACTCACTTTCAGGTGAGCTCGGATCTGCTCGAGCTCCTGCCGCGCGACAGCCCAGGATTTCAGGCGTTCGAGCACCAGCTCGGTCGCGTGGGCGGCGGGGCGTCGCTCATCGTCGTCGTGGAGTCGCCTGATCGCGCGGCGAACGAGCGCTTCATCGACACGCTCACCAAGCTGCTCGACGACGACATGAAGTCGCGTGCATCATGCATTCAATCGTGCAACGGCGATCAAGCGTGCCTCGCGCGCTGCGGTCCAGAGCTCATCGGCTACTTCGAGTCGGGCACCAAGGACGTCCGCAAGTTCTTCCACGACAACCGCTGGCTGTACGCGGACGAGAGCGATCTCAAAAAAGCGGACGACACCATCGACCACGAGATCGCCAAGCAAAGCGGGTTGGGCTTCGACGATGACGATGACACGCCCGCTCCAGCTGCCAGCGGCAGTTCCGCTCCCGGTCCCGGTCCAGATCCCGACAAGCCGAAGAGCGCTCTCGGGTTGGACGAGTATCGCGATCGTTGGGAGGCGCACGCCAAGGACCACGACGATTTCCCGACCGGATACTTCGCGACACAAGACGGCGGCCGCATGGGGCTGCGCATCGTCTCGACGCTCGGCGGTCTCGGCGACATGGGCGGAGACAACCTGCTCGGTCGCGTGAAATCGATGGTCGACAAGATCGACACGAAGTCGATGCACCCGCAAATGCAGATCGGCTACGCCGGCGACATCCCGAACGCGCTCGAAGAGAAGGACAGCTTGGTGACCGACGCCGCTTGGGCGACAGGCGTCGCGTTCGTCCTGATTTTCGCCGGTTTGGTGGTCTTCTTCCGCTCGCCTTGGGCGGCCGTGGTCATCGCGCTACCTGCGATCATCGGGGTCGGCGTCGCGTACAGCTTCGCCATGGCGTACTTCGGATACGTCAACACGACCGGCGCGTTCCTCGGCGCGATCATCCTCGGCAACGGCATCAACTATCCGATCGTGTTGCTCAACCGCTATCGCGAGTTCCGCGCGCGGGGGATGGAGCCCGAGGTCGCGCGGCGCGAGGCGGTGCTCAACGCGTTTCGAGCAGAGCTCGTCGGATCGCTCGTCGCTTCCATCGCGTACGGCTCGCTCGTCGTGACGCATTTCCGCGGCTTCAATCAGTTCGGCGTGATCGGCTTCGTCGGCATGTTCCTCGTTTGGGTGAGCATGATCCCGTGCGTGCCAGCGATGCTCGTCGTCGACGACTGGATCCA
>JANYHY010000573.1 GCA_025362165.1 Myxococcales bacterium
CTACCTCACCGCGAAGGTCATTTTGCTCTTGTTGGCCGCGCTGATCGTGCACTTCATTCCGCGCAAGACTACCGACGCGGTGCGCGATCGCTTCGGCGCGAGCCCAGCTATACTGCAAGGCGCGGTGCTCGCGGCTGTGGCGATTGTGCTGCATCTTGCGGCCGGCGCGAAGGCAGAGCCGTTCGTCTACGGTCAGTTCTGATCCGCGACGTCCTTCCTGTTCGCGTTCGAAGAGAGTAGCCTGCGGCGTAAATATCGGAGGCACCGCGCGAGGATGAAGGTCGGAATACTCAAGGAGCTCGCGCCAAACGAGAAGCGCGTCGCCGCGACGCCCACGGTGCTCAAGAAGATCATCAAGCTCGGACTCGAGGTGGTCGTGGAGGCCGGCGCGGGAGCTGGCGCGCAGCTGCTCGACGGCGCATACGCCGAGATGGGCGCAACGATCGCCCCCGATGCCGCGACCGTATGGGCGGAGGCGGACATCGTGCTCAAGGTGCGCGCGCCGATGATGCGCTCGGACGGCAAGCACGAGGCGGACCTCATCAAGGAAGGCGCCACGCTCATCAGCTTCTTCTGGCCCGGCCAAAACAAGCCGCTGATCGAGCACCTCCAAGCGCGCAAGGTGACTGTCCTTGCGATGGACGCGATGCCGCGAATCTCACGCGCGCAGAAGATGGACGCGCTCTCCGCGATGGCGAACGTCGTGGGCTATCGCGCCGTGATCGAGGCAGCGACGAACTTCGGTCGCTTGTTCCCCGGCCAAGTCACGGCTGCCGGACGCGTGAAGCCGGCGCAGGTGATGATCATCGGCGCGGGCGTCGCGGGCCTCGCGGCCATCGCAGCAGCGAAGAGCTTGGGCGCGGTCGTGCGCGCGTTCGACACGCGGCCCGCCGTGCGCGAGCAGGTGCAGAGCCTCGGCGCGTTGTTCCTCGAGTTCAAGTTCGAAGAGTCCGGTGAAGGCGCAGGCGGCTACGCCAAGCAGATGTCGGAGGCATACCTCGCAGCCGAGCAAGCGCTCATCGCCGAGAACGCCAAAGAGGTCGACATCATCATCTCGACCGCGGTCATTCCAGGAGCTGACGCGCCGAAGCTCATCACGAGCGGAGCGGTCGTCAGCATGAAGCCCGGCAGCGTGATCATCGATCTCGCGGCAGAACAGGGCGGAAACTGCGCGCTCACGGAGCGAGACAAAATCGTGGAGCGCTTCGGCACCAAGATCGTTGGCTTCACGGATCTCGCGAGCCGCATGGCAGACCAGTCGAGCGAGCTCTACGCGACTGTCGTCTACAACCTGCTCGAGGATGTCTACGACGCCGAGAAGGCAGACGTCGTCATTGATCGGGGAGACGAAGTCCACCGCGGCATCGTCGTCCTCGACAAGGGTGAGCTCCTCTGGCCACCCCCTCGGCCCAAGCCGCCGTCGCACGCGCCGCGCCCGGAGAAGAAGCCGCAGGTCATCGCAATAGCGCCGCCACCGCCGACCTCCAGCGCGCTCACACCCATCCTCCTCGGACTCGCCGCAGCGCTCATCGGCGTAGCGGGTCTGTTCGCGGAGGGCGAGTTCCTCCAGCACCTCACGGTCTTCTTGCTCGCGTGCGTCGTTGGGTGGCATGTCGTGTGGAACGTGAGTCCCGCTTTGCATACTCCGTTGATGAGCGTCACCAATGCCATCAGCGGGATCATCTTGGTCGGCGGAGTCTTGCTCCTGCGCGTCGGCGGACTCCAAATCGCCACGATTTTAGCCGCGGTCGCGATCCTCCTCGCCATGATCAACGTCGCTGGAGGGTTCCTCGTCACGTCGCGCATGCTCAAGATGTTCAGGCGCGGCCCCGCCAAAGAGACCGTGCACGCCCACGCGCACGGAGGGCGCAAGTGATGCTCACCTCCGCACAAACCCTCGTCTACATCCTCGCTGGCATGCTGTTCATCCTGTCGCTGCGTGGACTGTCCACGCAGGAGACCGCGCGTCGCGGAAACGGGATGGGCGCGATCGGCATGGCGCTCGCGCTCATCGTCACTTGCGTCGCGCTCTCTCGAGACACGGCCTCGCGCACCGCCGACATGTCGCAAGCGTACATGCTGCTCGCGGGCGCCATCGGTGTCGGCGCGATCGTGGGCGCGTTCTTGGCCGCGCGCGTGGCGATGACGAGCATGCCCGAGCTCGTCGCGGTGCTTCACAGCTTCGTGGGTGCGGCGGCCGTGCTGGTCGGCATCGCGAGCTACTTGGAGCCGGGACGCGACGTCACGATCGTGCACGGCGTCGAGGTCTTCGCCGGAGTCTTCATCGGAGCCGTCACGTTCACCGGATCGATCATCGCGTTCTTCAAGCTCCGCGGGACGCTCGGCGGCAAGCCGCTTTTGTTGCCTGCGCGCCACTTGATCAACCTCGTGTTGGTCGGCGCCTCGCTCTACTTGGCAGTCGTCTTCGTCAGCGCCACGGCCCCCGCGGGCATCACTTCGCTGCTCATCATGACGGCCATCGCAGCGCTGCTCGGCGTGCACCTCGTGATGGCGATCGGCGGCGGCGACATGCCCGTCGTCGTCTCGCTCCTCAACAGCTACTCGGGTTGGGCGGCAGCGGCGAGCGGCTTCATGCTCGGCAATGATCTCTTGATCATCACGGGCGCGCTCGTCGGTTCGAGCGGCGCGATCCTCAGCTACATCATGTGCAAGGCGATGAACCGCTCGATCTGGAACGTCGTGTTCGGCGGCTTCGGCGCGACGCCAACGTCGGCGGGCAAAGCGAAGGATGCGCCGGCGGGCAAGGTCAACGAGGCCACCGCAGAGCAAGTCGCGCAGCTCCTGCTCGCTGCCAAGAGCGTCATCATCGTGCCCGGCTATGGGATGGCGGTCGCGCAGGCGCAGCACCCCACCAAGACGCTCAGCGACACGCTCGAGTCGCGCGGGATCCAAGTTCGATATGCGATCCACCCCGTCGCCGGCCGCTTGCCAGGTCACATGAACGTGCTGCTCGCAGAGGCGAACGTCTCTTATGACGTGGTCAAAGAGATGGAAGAAATCAACGACGAGTTCGACAAGACGGACGTCGTGCTCATCATCGGCGCCAACGACATCGTGAACCCAAGCGCTCTCACGGACGTGGACAGCCCCATCTACGGCATGCCCGTGCTCGAGGCCTGGAAGGCAGCGCGCGTCGTGATGCTCAAGCGCGGCATGGCAGCTGGCTACGCCGGAGTCGACAACGCCATTTGCTACAACGACAACACGCTCATGCTCTTCGGTGACGCCAAGCAAAGCATCCAAAAGCTCTCCACGCGCGTGCAGGCGGAAGAGAAAGCTGCCTGAACGTGAGCCGGCGCGGGCAACTCGGTTTCGGCGTCGCGCATGTGCTCACCGCCGCGCTGCTCGTCATGGGAGTGTTCGGCGGATTGCCGACGCGCTGGATGCCGATCGACGCGCCTGCGCTGCTGCTCGTCGTGCTGCACGGGGCCGCGGCGGCTGCGTTGATCGGGCGACACACGCTCGCGCGAACGATCGCAAAGACCGCCGCGTTCGCGTCGCTCGGGTTGGGTCTGTTGCTCATCGCGTTGCTCGTGTGGTCTGCGAGTTATCTGTCCGGGGTCTACGGTCCCGTCGGTCGAGGCGGCGCGCTCATCATGGTGCTCATCGTCGCGCTGGCAGCGCCCTACTTGGTAGCGATCCCCGCCGGTGAGCTGCTGTGGCTTGGCCAGGGGACGCAACGCGTGAGCAAGCCCGCCGCGAATAAGAAGCCGTGAGCCCTGGCTCGAGGATGGCGCTCGCGTGATCGACAAGAGCGTCACCGCGCTTGGAGTGATGCTTCGGCGGCGTGGGCGTTGGGCGCCGCTCGCGTTCTTGGCTCCGCTGTTGCTCAATGTCCTCTATTGGATGCGCACGCGGGGCATGGTCAGTGACACCGATCCGCTCGGGTTCGATTTGCTCTCGTATCGTGTCGCGGAGCGCGCGCTCGTCGCCGGAGAGTGTCCGTATCACCGTGGTGTGATCGACTACGCGGGCGAAGGCGGATGGAACCTCCCGCCTGCGTCGCAGATCTATCCGTACGCAAATCCGCCATTTTTTGCCTTGTTCGTGAGTCCGCTGCGGGCGCTCGGCCACTGGGGCGCGCTCGCGATTTGGATCGGTCTCGCGCTCGCTGCCACGTTTTGCGCGCTGCGACTGTCGCCGCTCGCTCCTCGTGCGCGCTCTCGCCTGATGCTCGTCGTGGCGCTCTCTCCACCCGTTTTTCTCATGTTGCGCGCCGGGCAGAACACGTGGCTCACGCTGCTGCTCGTCTCTGTCGCGTGGGCTCTTCATCAACGCAATAGGTACGCGCTCTCCGGCGTCGCGATTGGGATGACCGCGCTGCGGCCGCAATGGGCGTTGCCTCTCGCGCTCGTGTGGTTGGTGCTCTTGCCGAAGGGGCGCGTCGCGTTCGCCGCGAGCGTGCTCGTCACGGCAGCCGCGCTGTTCTGCGTCGGTGAGCTCGCCTGGCCTGGCTCCACCGCTTGCTACGGGCGCTTCTTGCGTGACATGAACGGAGACTTCGCCGGCTATGCCGGGTTCTCCTACGCCGAAGCGACCGCGCTTTGGGGGAACCTGCTCGCGTGGATGCCGAGAGGCCCCGCCACGTTCGTCTACTTGGTTATCGTGCTCATCGCATTAGCGCTCCTCTGGAGAGCGACCCGAGGCGCGAGAGTACGGTCCAACAACTACACGGACACCGTGTGCTTCGCGCTAGGCATGCTCTTCTGTCTCGTGATCAGCGTGCACTCCTCTGGCTACGATTGGCTGCTCATGTTGCCAGCGTTCGTCGCGCTCTGGTGCGCGATCCCGGCCACAAGAAGCCTGATCGTGGGGTGGTCCGCTATTTTGATGCTCGTCTGTTACGCGGGCCCGTTGCTGACGCGTGCGCAAGTGAGCGCGTGGGGCAACGCGTTCAACCCCTCATGGCCGGCGCTCGCCCTCGCGTTCGTGAGTTTGTCGCGATCTCTTCGACTACCGAGTAATTCGGCGCTCACCACTCGCGATTGATGAGCGCTGTCATCACGTGATCTCGCCACGCGCCGTTGATGAACAGATACTCCTTGGCGAAGCCCTGTCGCTCGAAGCCCAGGCGCTCGAGCAGAGCCGCGCTGCGAACATTGTGCGATTGGTGATTGGCTTCGATGCGGTGGAGGTGCAACCCGTCCTTGGAGAAGGCGTGCGCGATCACGGCTACGAGCGCCTCGTGCATCTTCCCTCGACCCTGCTCTGCTTGATCGATGGAGAAGCCCAAGTGCGCCGAATGGAAGAACCCGCGCACCATGTTGTTCAAGTTCACCGCTCCGATCACACGATCGCCTTCCAGCACGAAGCGACGAACGTGAGTGTCTGCTGCGTTGTCCGCCGCGTAGAGGATGAGTCTCTTCTCCCAGTAATCAGCCGTGAAAAACTCCTCGGGTTGCTTGGGCACCCACGGCTCGTGGTGCGCGCGGTTGCGTATCCAGAACGCGGCGACGAGCTCCGCCTCGCTCGCTTCGAGCATGCGCAGCCGCAGTCGAGGCGTCGTGAGCTCCATCAGCGCGAGATGCCGGTGGGCCCGAGCGCGAAGTACGCGACTGCGATCACGACGAGCATCACCGTGGCGACGAGCGCGTAGCTCACCTTCTCTTGCGTGGTTGACCACCCGTCGCCGTAGAACTTGCCCTTGCTGCGCACGCGGAGCTTGCGCTGGACCTCTGCGAGCATCGGCTTGTCGGGAGTGGCGCTCGCTGTCGGCTTGGCCATCGCGCGCTTGAGCAGATCGCGCATGGGATCGGCGTCGAGGTCGATGTCCGGCGGAAGATCCTCGTCCTCCATCCCGCTCGTCGGCCGAGTCTCGGGCGGCGTTGGTTTCTCTTCGCTCATCCGATCTTCTCCCCGAGCCGCTTCTCCACGAGCTCCTTCAGCTGCGCGCGTGCCCTGAAAATGCGGCTCTTGACCGTCCCTGGCGGCAGGCCCGTGATCTCGCCGATCTCCTCGTAGCTCAACTCTTCCACGTCGCGCAGCACCAAGCACTCGCGAAACGTGTCTTCGATCTCGGTGATCGCCTGAGCCACGATTTGCTCGACCTGCTTGCCCGCGACCATCTCGTCCGGGCGCTCCACTTGTCCGACGTTCGCTTTGCGCGCGG
>JANYHY010000574.1 GCA_025362165.1 Myxococcales bacterium
GAAGCGAGCGATGAGCCCCCGTGTGACGTGGGGAGCCAACAATTCGACCATCGCCGGATCTCCGGGCGCGTGTGCGCGGTCGTTCGCATCTGCCATTTGGTCGAGATCTCCCTAAAGGCCTTAAAGGCCTTCTACCGCAGACTCGCGTCCCCACGAAGCCGCATGCGCCTACCCAGCCTTTCCGTCGACCCGCGCCGAAAGCAGAATCGGCATGTAGGCGACGAGGTACGATGCGAACGCGACGCTCCACAACGTTCCTGAGAGGAAGATGGTCGCGCGGTAGTCTGCCGGAGCGAGGAGGGGAGCGAACACGCGGACGAACGCAGCGGACGTGAGCAGCACGAAGGCAGCGACCGTCCACCTCGACGCATCAAGCACGCGGCCCGTGTGACCGAGCGGCACACGCGCCATCATCCCCAGCGTCAGTGCGCCGATCGCGCCGACCGTGAGGGCGTGTGTCGCGAGGGATGCCGGAATGGCGGCGGAAAATGCGGATGCCGCCCGTAAGAGCAGACCAAGAGGGATCCATGCATAGCCAACATGCAGAATCCAAAGCAGCGGCTTCTCCCGTGAATGCTGCGCGCCCCAATGCACGGCGCGTCCAGCAGCCAAAGCACCCGTCACGCCCGCCGCCACCGCGGTGAACGCCAGATTGGGAAGCGCAGCGTCGAGGACCACGAGGACGGCCATCGCAAGCACGGTGAGCGCGTCCAGCACGGGAATCGAGCGAATCGATTGCACTCCTGTCGCGTTGCGCGTGAACATCGGGAAAACACGCCCTGCGATGACCAGTATGACGAGGATCACGAGGTCCACCGCGAGCAGACTGCCCCTCCGGCGCCACCCTGGCAGAAGCCCGAGTGCATCGAGGTGGATCATCACGTTTGCGGCGAAGAGCGCCGCAAGGATCCCGATCATCACGAAGTTGCGCCAATTATTCGCCGCTGCGAGCGGGCGCGCGAGGACCACGATGAGCACGGGGAGGAACGCAAGATCGGCCATCGCAGGGAGCCACCGGGGAAGGAATTGCGCGCCGGTGATTGCCACCCGCCCGACGAGCCACAGTGCACAGAGCCCCAGCAGGGGCGCGCCGACGAGAGTCTCGCGCTTCGTCCAGTTACCGACGGCGGTCAGCAGAAAGCCGGCGATGACGGCCACCGCGAAGCCGAAAATCATCTCATGCGCGTGCCAATACGTTGCATCGAGATAATGTCCGGGATCGAGCACGCCGAGGAGCGCAAGCATCCATAGCGGCAGGATGAGGACGGCGAATCCGGCGGCGAGGAGGAAGAACGGACGAAATCCCTTGGCGGCGAGCGGCCATGTGACGCTGGAGTTCGGCGAGCTTTCGCCGTGCAGGCGCGTGGCGATGTGCACGCTCTATGTCCGGTTCAGGAGCGGGCCGTCGTAGTGTGGGGCGACGGGAACTTGCGGTTGGGCGGCGAGTCGCTCGACGACCTCATCGCCGTCCTTCCCGGCCAGTGCGTCGCACAGTGCGTACAGGCCTCCGGGACCTTCTTCGAGCCTGTTGTGCCAGCCGAGCAAAGCGCACAGAGCTCCGATCAGAGCCGGGCTCGGCGTCGGCACGAGCAGCCGCGCAATCTCCCCATGATCCGCCCGAAGCGCCTTCGCCACCGGGAGGCGCTCGCCGTTCCTCTTTGCGCGCGCGTAGGGGAGGAGGACTTTCTCTTCCATTGCAATATGGCGCAGGAGATCGCGGCGGAACTGTTCGTACACGTCTCTGTCGATCCCGCCGTCTGCCGGGAGGGCTAAGCGCAGCAGCCCATCGAGCCGGGCGTGGTCTTGCGTCATGAACACCTCGATCGCGCCGACCTCGACGCTTGACAGCACAGTTGCCATGGCAGCCGACTCTTCAAAGTCCGTACCAGGAGGCGCGTCGCTTTGTTGCTGCTCCATTCTTGGTCTTGCCGGGCAAGTCTGACGGTCAATGGCGCAAGGTTTGCTCATAGACGCAAATCGCCCAGGACGGGCATGGCGCTCCGAAAGACAAGCCACACCCCGCCGAGCGCCTTGCCTTCCGAGCGACGAACCGCGCGCTCCGCCAAGACGTCATCGAGCGCGTCCTTCAAGTACGGTGTCGCCTCTTCGCGCAGGTGCGAGCGATCGTCGTCGATGCCTCCCGCATACCGCACGTTTCCTGCGCGATCGACGATCACCGAGAACGTCGCCAACTCCGCGCCCATCGCGCGCGCGAGCTTTCCGCCGGCGTCCGCGAGCATCGGGAAGCCGAACGTCTGTTCTGATTCGAACGACGCGTCACGCTCGTTTGACGCGCCGACTTCGGAGTCCACCATGAACCATTGTCGGCGCCGTCGATCCCATGCAGACGCTAGGCGCTGAGAGCCGCGCTCTGGCCGACTTGGCGCGCGAGGTCGGGGCGCGGCTCGAGCGCGTCCTCGCAGACCTCCCGTCGTGATGAACGTCGCTCCGGCGCGAAGGACGCCATGTGCCTCGGCGCTGCGGTCGCAGCTCGTAGTGAAGGAGTGGACCGCCATGCGAAATGTCATCGGAGAGGCAAACTCGCCAAGACTCCGCACGTGACGAGGCTGCTGGCGGCCAAGCTCCATCCGACCATTCGAATTCGCTTCGGCGGCGGCGGAGACAAGGCGAGCGCGACGCAGAGGACGCACGTGGGGACGAGCGCGAACACCACGCCGAGCGGGACGAAACCGATCGCGACGCACGTGACGGCCGCAACGACGGGCGACGCGCCGATCATCGCGAGCGCCCACCGCGGTAGTGCGTCCGTCTTGCGAATGAGCGCGCGCGCCAACAACGTCGCCGCGCCGAACACTGCGATCCATACGGTGGTCGCGGTCAGGGCGCCCTTGAGCGTCACGCCCGAGGCGAGCGCGATTGGCAAGGAGACCGTGCTGAGCATCGCGACCGCGAGCAGCTCACCGCCGAGCGAACGCTCGAGCTTGCGCGCTAGCAGGAGCGTAACGGGCAAGGCCAACCCGAGCGGCACCACCGCCGCGATCCGCGCGATCGGCGGCGCCATGAACAGACCGCCGATCCCGCCCATGATCGCGACGATCGCCAAGACGACGAGCCTGCGAACACATCGGTCGCGTTCTTCACGCAGCGCGCGCGTCCCGCGCATGCCGAAGAGGATGGCGATCGGCTCGTGCGAGAGGAAGACTGCGATCGCAGCGGCGCTCATCGAGAGCGCGGCCAGGCTCGGCCACCTACTCGCGAGCGCAGTGACCATGGGGAGCGCGAGCTGCGCGTACGCGCCGTGCTCTCGCGGCATCAGTGAGACCGTCATGGGAGGACTGTGCGGTCGAGCCACGAATCGACCATGACATCGCGTTGGGGATCTCCAGCGCGATCTCGCGGCCGGTACGTTTGCGGTCCGATCATTTGCCGAAGCCGCGCACGATGGCGACCAGCGCGTCGAGCTGCGCCTTCTTGTCGTCGCCGTCGAGGTCCGGGTTGCTGGGCATCAGCGGGCTCTTCCCAACAGCGGCGCCTCCGTAGAGGATCGTCTTCTTGATGTCCTCGTCCTTCACGCTCTTCTGCCACGCTGCGTCGGTGTAGTTGCGCGGCTTGGGGGTGAGCGCGGCGGCGCCTGGTCCGTCGCCTTTGCCGGTGTCTCCATGACACGGCACGCACCGTGTCTTGTAGAGATCCTGTGCGGCAGCGGCTGGGCTCGGCCCCGTCGAGGCGGTCGTCGAGGTCGGCGTCGTGCTCGTGGAGGTCGTGGTGGTTCCCGTGGACTCGGACTTGCCGCACCCGGTGAACACGAGCGTGACGACGCATGCGACTACGATTCGAGCAAACATGGTGTGAACCTTTCGTTGAGTGGATGCTGTGGCGCCAGCGCGCGAGCGATGATGCATGTCAGTCAGGTCTTCGGCGGCGGAACGATCACCGCGTCCACCACGTGAACGATGCCGTTTGCGGCGGGGATCGTCGCGACGATGTTCGCGTCGTTGACCATCACCTTGCCGTCTTTGACATGGAACGTGACCTTGGTGCCGTCGGCCATCGCGAGCGTCTGACCATCCTTCATGTCTTTGATCTGCATGATGGGAACGGCGGCGTGATGCTGCAGCACGCGACGAAGCTCGTCCTTGTTCTCCGGCTTCAACAGGTTGTCCACGGTGCCCTTCGGGAGTTTGTCGAACGCGGCGTTGGTGGGCGCGAACACCGTGTACACGCCGCCGGGGCTGTTGAGCGTATCGACGAGATCACCGGCCTTGAGCGCCGCGACGAGCGTCGTGTGATCCTTCGAGCCAACCGCGACGTCGACGACTGTCTTCTCACTGTCTGCCTTCGGCGTGGCGGGCGACGCGGGCGCTTGCGCGGTCGGGACGGCGGACGCCGCTGGCTTGTTGCTCGCGGCGATGTCCGTCGCGGGCGTCGGGTTGTCACAGCCCAAAGTGACTGCGAGTAGGGCGAGCATCATGGCTGCTTTCATTGTCTTCTCCTGTCGCGAGCGATCGCGTCTTTCGAAACCTTCATCCCACCAAGTCCGAGCGTTGGAGGCTGCGGCGCGCGAGCGCGAGCCCGATCGCGCCGACCACGAGCGGCCAAGCGATCCCGATCCACAGCGCCCCTTGCGCGCCGAGCGTGTTGGCGAGCCAGAACCCCACGGGGCCGAGCACGCTGAGCTCGGGGTCCACTCCGCTCAAGATCGCGAGGCGCGAAGACTCGACCGGGTTGATCGCCGCGATCGCGAACACCACCATCGGCGAGACGTGCCACTTCAGCAGCACGCCGATCAGCCCTAAATCATGGAGGACCGTGACGAAGAGCCAGGCGACGAGCGCGTAGACCGTCGCGCGCTCGGTGGTCTTCGACACAGCGGACACGAAGAAGCCGACGCACACGAACGCCCACGTGAGCGAGAGCACGACCGCGAGGCTTCGCGTCACTGTCGGCGCCACCGTTTGCTCGTGGCCCACTGCCCCCGCGACGAGCGCCGCGAGCAACAGCACGACGATCGGCCCCGCGACGATCACGAGGCGAGCACCGAGCGACGCGAAGAGCCAGTCGTCTCGCTTGCACGGCTGCGACATGACGAGCTCGAACAACCCCGTGGTGCGTGCGCGAACGACGCTCTGGCTCGTGGCGACGAGCGACACGAGAGGCAGCACGATCACGACCGCGTTCGACACGTTGAGCACCACGCGAGAGATGCCCGTGAAGCCGAGCACACTCGACTCGCGCAGACCGAGCCACACGAACGCACCGAAGACGAGCGCGTACGCGATCACCGTGAAGAGCACCCAACGCGAGCGCAGCGCGTCCGCCATTTCGAGCCGGAACAGCGCCAGGCGAGGAGAGACCGCCGTGCTCACTTTGCCTCTGATTTCTGGGCGCGCGAGATGGCCGCGGCCTCGACGTCGGACCAGCTCGCGTCTCCGTTGTCATTGGGGACGAGGCAGTAGTCCATGGGTGAAGCAGCTCCGCGTGCGAAGCGCGCCGCGCGTGCGTCGATCCAGGTCTCGGCCGGGGAGCGAACCCACATGTGCGAAGGCTCGAGGTGGCGCGCGCGCACGTACGACGCCATGCACCCAGGGTCGTCGAAGAAAACGCGCGCGCCGTCGGGAGTGGTGAGCTCCGAGGCGAAGCGAGGGTCCGAGACGACCATGCCGCAGTCGCCGCAAGCTTGCTTTCCCCATACGGGATCGACCGGCTTCGAGCCGTCTTCGCACGCCCAGAGCGCGAGCGCGAGCATCGACGCGAGTCGCGCGCTCATCGGACGATCCTCAACGCAGGACGAGCGTCTTCGATGGCGCCGTTCGCGCGCAGCGACTCGAGCGCGACGGCAACCGGCGAGTCGCTCTCCACCTTGCCGTCCGTGAGCGTGATCACACGCGCGACGAGCCGCTCGATCTCTTCGACTCTGTGCGAACAGAGGATCGTGACCGACTCCTTGGGACGCTCGGCGACCTGCTCGAAGAACGACGCGCGCGCTCTCCTGTCGAGGTTCGCGGTCGGCTCGTCGCACACGAGGATCTCGGTCTTCGCGGCGAGCGCAAGCGCGGCCAAAAGCTTCTGCTTCATCCCGCCCGAGAGATCTCGGAAGCGCGTGTCCGCGATCGATTCGGCGTCGAGCCCGAGTCTCTTCGCGCGCTCGTGCACCACCTGCACATCGAGCCGACGCAGCGCGGCGAACGCGCGCACGACGTCGACGACGGGCGCCTCGATCGGCGGCGCGACCTGCGGGATGTACGCGACGCTGCGCAGCGCGAGCTCAGGACTCACGGCGATGTCGGTGCCCACGATCGTGACTCGACCGTCCACCCGGACGAGGCCAAGCATCGCGCGAAGCAGCGTGGTCTTGCCGGATCCGTTCGTCCCGACGAAACCGACGTGCTCGCCCGCGTTGACGTGCAAGCACACGTCGTCGAGCGCGCGCACGGCGCCGAACGACTTGGACACGTGACGGACGTCGATCATCTCGGCCTCTGCGCGTTGATGGAGGGGTGCCCGTCGACGAGCACTCGGTGAGCCGCGAGCACGGGCGCGGCGCGCGCGACGACGTCGAACATTCCCAGCGCCGCGGTGCCCTCGAAGAGCTTGAGCGGCGGGTGTGTGTCGGTGAGCTCGCTGGAGAGCGCCTTGAGTTCGAACGGCACGTCGCCGCGACCATCGTGGTCCATGTCGTAGCCCTCGTACTCCGTCCAGTGGTTGCCTTCGAAGACGACGCCCATCGCGTCGCCGCCGCCTTCGACCGACGCGACCGCGACGTTCTCGTGGAAGTCGTTCTCGTGGAACGTGATCCCCTCCTCGGAGCTGTGAAAGATGACGCCGACGTCGTTGAGCGCGAGGACGTTGTGCTCGATCGAGACGGGCGTCGTCGGCGCGCGCGGAGAGCGATCGAGGTACAGGCCGGTCGTGTTCGCGACGATCCAGTTGTCGTGCACCTTCACGCCGTCGCTCTCCTTGAAGCCGATGCCGACCCCCGCGGGGCCGCGCGAGCCAGCGAGCACGTTGTGCTCGACCTCCAGCCGTTCGCTGTACATCACGAAGATGCCGACGACGTTCGACTCGATGCGACTGCCGCGGACGACGCTGTCGTGCGCGTACATGAAGTGCGAGCCATAGCGGCTGCGACGAACCGTGTTGTTCTCCAACAACACGCGGCGCGAATACCAGACGACGAGATCGCGCGAGTCTTCCATCACGCACCCACGGACGACCGCGTCGTGTGACTCCCAGAGCTTGATGCCGTCGCCACGCAGTTCGGGGTCGAGCGTGCGACCCTTCACGCGCGAATGCTCGACCACGCAGCTGGGGCAAGGCCCGAGGCTGATGCCGAAGAGCGTCTCTCTCACCGAGACGTTCGTGACACGAACGCGCGCGGCCTTCGCCTTGATGCCTGCGTCGTCTGTGGTGTTGCGACCGCCGCTTCGCTCGATCGCGAGGTTGTCCACCCAGGCGTCGTCGGCCGTGATCGTGAGCACGGTGCCGGTGCCAGTCCCCTCGATCGTCGCCCCGCGTTCGCCGCGCAGCGCGAGCCGGCGCGCGACGGTGAAGTCGCCGTGGTAGCTGCGCGCCCTCAGCCAAATCTCGTCGGGTCCGTTCGCGAGAGCGCGCGCCAGGTCGGCGTCGGACTCGGCGACGAACGCGCCGCTCGGGATCGCTTGGTCAATCGGCCCCGCGTCGTCCGGCAAAGGTGGAGGCCCGGAAAGATCGCTCGCGTGACCGCGCGCGCTCACCGCGACGCCCAACGAGACGGCAGCGACCACCAGGCCCGCGCGCTTGAGTGATGTCGAAGTCCAGGCCATGTCAGGCTCCCGTCGGAGGGTGCTCTTTGCGCACGACGAACGCGTTGACACAGACCGCGCCGCACGCTCCACGTTGCGTGCATTCTGCACATACCGCCCGCTGGCGAACGACCGTCGCGACGACGACGAGCAGCGCTCCGACGACCGCGATCCAGAAGCCGGCGAGCGGGTTTGCGAACGTCATGAACTGCCCGATTTGCCCGTTGCCGAACATCTGTGGCGTGAACCCAGGCAGGCGAATCGCCGCGTGCGGGTCCATCGAGTGCCCCGCCTCGTAGAGGTGAAAGTAGCAGTCGAGCATGAACCCGATCGGGAACGCCAACGCGGGCGCCACGATCCATTTGCCGGTCTTGCGACCCATGAAGAGCGTCATCGCGAAGACGAGGATGGCGACGAGCGCGACTCCCCAAGCTGCGTAATGGAGCTCCGTAGACGCGACGGTCTCGAGCTTGGTCATCCCGATGTAGTGATTGAGCTCGTCGATCTCTCCGACGTCTCCCGTCACTCCGGTGAGCCCCATCACCATGTGGAGTCCGTGCGGGTACTGCGGCGCGTAGAGCGTGAACTGCCACCAAGGCTGCGAGAAAGACGCTGCGATGGTGGCGACAGACGCGGCCATGAGGCCGACGACCAGCCAGCGCCGCCAAAGCGGAACTGGCGTGGCCTTCGGCTTCACGACGTTCAGGTGCCGATGATGTTCTTCGGGCGCTTGCGGAGCGGCGTCCGTGTGGACGTCGTCGTAATCGGATGCGTGCTTTGGGGCGGATGACATCGCGTCCTCCTGGTGCGCCTACTTGGCGCCCTTGGGCTTGACGAGGAAGAAGCCCTGCATCTCGAGGTGCAACGCCGAGCAGAACTCGGTGCAGTACATCGGGTAGACGCCAGGCATGTCTGCCTTGATGGTGACGTTCTCGTGCTTGCCGGGCTCGAGACTGATGTTCACGTTGTACATGTCGACCGTGAACCCGTGCGTCTGGTCCTCGGCCTGCTCGAGGCTCGTGATGTGGAAATTGACGGTGTCGCCTTCGTTCACCTCGACTTGGTCGGGTGTGAAGTGACTGCGCACAGCGGTCATGTAGACGTCGACCACGTCGCCGTGTCGCTCGATGCGCTCTTTGCCGCCCTCGACGGCGTTGGGATCCTTGACGCCGGTCGCGGGGTTGAAGCCAGGCGTGTACATCTTGAGCGGCTTCAGTTTGTCGGTCTTGATCATTTGCGAGTAGTGCGGCTCGCCGATGCCGATGGGCATGTCCGCGAGCAGCTTCATCTTGTCGCCCGTGATGTCGATGAGCTGGAAGTTCTGCGGGTAGAGCGGACCGACACCGGTGAAGCGATCGATCGACATCTTGTTCATCGCGACCACGTACTTGCCGTCGGGGCTGACCGTGTCTCCCTCTGCCGCGAGGATGTGACCGACGTTGTAGTGGACGCTGAGCTTCTCGATCAGCTTCATGTCCTTGAGGCTCCATTTAGCCACTTTGGACTCGAGGAAGATGCTCGTATACGCGTTGCCCTTGTCGTCGAACACCGTGTGCAGCGGACCGAGACCGAGCTCGACCTGACCGCGGATAGTGTCCTTGAACGACAGCACGGGGACGCCGAACTCGTCCTTGCTCTCGAACTTCTTTGCGGCGATCTGATCCTTGATCTTGGAGAACTCGTAGACCGTGCCATGCGTGTCGAGTTTGCCTCCGACGACGATCGCCGTACCGTCCGGCGTCACGTCGGCGCCGTGCGGGCTCTTCGGTTCACCGACCAGCGTGAGCACGTTCTCGTCCGCGGCGGTCTGCAGCGTGATGACCTTGACGCCTTTCATCGTCGTGGTCTTTCCGGCCGCGACGACTTGCTCGGCCTTCTTCCAGTCGATGATGTGCAGGTAGTCCATGTCGTTCTGCGAGGCGCCGCTCTCGATGGCCGGCTTGCCCTGCAGAGTTCCGCCCGTGGCCATCTCCGTGTTCCACGAGCCGATGAACACCCACCCGTCCGAGACGAGCTTGCCCGCGTCTGCGAGGTCTTGCGAGTACGGAGGCAGCTCGACACCGAAGCTCGCCGCAGGATCGATCCGGCCTTTCGTCCTGTCGAACTTCCAGAACATCGCCAGTCCGCGATACTTGGCTTTGTAGTCGGAGAGCGGCGCGTAGTCGCGACCCAGCGGAGCCGGATATTGGCTGGTCTCGATGACATAATCGGTATTCGGAGTGACGAACGCGCCGCCGTGATCACTGGCAACTAGCGGATTGGCCACTATCTGTTTGGTGGCGAAGTCCGCGAGGTCGACCACCGCGATCCGCGCGTTCGCCTTGTCGTTCACGAACAAGTACTGACCGTCGTAGTCGCCCTTGGTCTCGCTCAAGTTCGGGTGGTGCACGTCGGCCCAGGTGAGCTTGTGAGTGCCCTGGTTGCCGCCCGCCAAGATGGCGTTCGTGTCGTCGCCGTAGCCGTAGCCTTGCCACGGCTCTGGCGTGAAGACGCCGATCACCTTCAAGAGGCGCATCGACGGCACGCCGATCGCGAGCACCTGCCCGGACTGACCGCCCGAGGCGAAGATCATGTACTCGTCCTTTTTGCCGGTGGGCGTGTACGTCTTGAGCGCCGCCTCCACGTCGCCTTCGGTGAGGTTCCGCGCGGCCATCAACGTCTTCAGGTCAGCGGACGCGTTGAGGTTGCCTTGCTCCTGCTGTTGGATTTGCTGCTCCGCCTTGTTGCTGCAGTAGCTCAGTCCGAGAACACCGCCGACGAGCAGCGTTCCCATGACGAGACTGCGTTTGGTCCATTGATTCATGCGGGCCTCCTTGGCCGTGCGTGCGCCCCGAACCTGCTCTCGATCGGAATGTTCTTCACTGACGGATGTCATCCCATCGAGGAGGCGGAGAGGGTCGAGCGACGCATCGCAAAAAGCAGACCGCCACGCTTTGAACACGGTGCGACATCGACCGGACTCGGAGCGGCGCAGTGCTTGCGCGAGCACGAACCGCGTGCGTCACCCGATCGCCACGTTCATCGTGAGCGCCTTCACGATCTCGGGTTGTCGTACGCAGGCCAAGATCTGTCGCACCCCAAATGGCGACCACTGGCCGTCGTCGCCTGTCCCCACGCAATGACTTTTGACATCTCCTAGCGCCGCGGATCGGCGCAACATGGTCTCGTGCCTAGACCCATCATCGAGCCGTTCCGCATCAAGGTCGTCGAACCCATTACTCTCACCACCGCGCCGCAACGCCGCAAGCTCCTCGAGGCGGCGCGATACAATTTGTTCGGTCTGCGCGCGGACGACGTGATCATCGATCTCCTCACGGACTCCGGAACCGGGGCGATGAGCGCCGAGCAATGGGCGGCGATGATGCGCGGTGACGAGTCGTACGCTGGCGCCAAGAGCTGGTACCGCTTCTCGGACGCGGTGCAACAGCTCACCGGCATGCAGTTCGTGTTTCCCACACACCAAGGCCGCGCCGCCGAGCGCATCCTCTGCGAGAGCGTGCCTCTCCGGGGCAAAGTCGTCCTGTCGAACGGCCTGTTCGATACGACACGCGCGAACGTCGAAGCGGGGGGCGCGACCGGGATCGACCTACCGCGCGCGGACGCATTGAAAGGCGCGCCGTTCGGCGGCGACATGGATCTCGAGGCGTTCGATCGCGCGCTCGCCCAACACGATGACGACGTCGGCTTCGTCGTGATGACCGTCACCAACAACACCGTCGGCGGACAACCCGTCTCGCTCGGCAATCTACGCGCCGTGTCCGAGCGTTGG
>JANYHY010000624.1 GCA_025362165.1 Myxococcales bacterium
CTCGAGGAGGCCGAGCAGGTAAAGATCCGCGATCTGAACGACAAGTCGCTCTGTTCGATCCTGGCCGGCGAAACCGACCACTGCGCTCGGGACGAGCAGGGGAAGATCGTCTACAAGGGCGACTTTTGCTCGATCGACAAGCAGCCCGGCAGCTGCGGCGACAGCACGTGGCTGGCGGCAACGTTCGCAGCCAGCGCGGCGAAGATCTTCGACGGCCAAGGCAAGATCGACGGTTGCTCGGGCGTGGCCACGGGGCTCGACGCGGGCAAGGACGCGAGCAGCGACGCGCCCGACGGCGATTGATTTCCGTAGGCGCTGTTCGACTGGTTTTTACGGGACGTCAGTGCTATGGCGACGTGCGCTCGTGGGAACGCATCGCGTCATTGCGGTCGGCTGCGGGTTGCGAGGGTCGTGGACGCGTCGGATGGAGCAGGAGAAATTCATGCTTTCTAGCTTTCGCCACGTGTTCGGCCTCGTCTTGTTCGTCTTGGTTGCGTCCTGCAGCGGCGGTGGCTGCTCGTCGGGATGCGGCGGATGCGCGGGCACGACTCCTCTGCCCGGTGGGTTCCCACAGGACAAGGCGATCACGAACGCGGCGACGGTGCGAGTTTCGCGCCCAGGCCTCAACTTCATCGAGAAGGAGCTCCCCGCGATCGTCGGCGATCTCGTGAAGGCGCCGGGAGGCGTGCTCGGGTTCGACATCCCGCACACGGATCTCGCCCCACTGCAGATCGGGAGCCCCGTCGGCGATCTACAGCTCGATCCCGACCTCTGTCCCGGTGGCCCGACCACGTCTCCCCCGCGCTGCCACGCTTCGGTCGGTATTGGCTCGGCCACGTTCCAGCTCGACGCGGTCACGCCACACGCGCTCAAGTTGCGCGCGACGCTCCCGCTCGAGCTCGACGACACCGCGATTCAGGCATCCGCTCAGTACAAGAAGAACGTCTTTGGCGCGAAGATCACGGTCAACCTTGGCGGAGCCACCCTGCACGTCGGCTACGGCAACGGCGGTTGCAGCGGCGGCTCTCCGCAAGTCGCGCCCCACGCGCTGCCGGTCGGGATCACGATCCCGCTCGTCGCGGAGACGACGGCGCCACGCATCGGGTACATGAAGATCGACGTCGGCAACGCCGCGATCGATCTCAGCGCCCTCAACGAGAACGACGTTCACATCTGCGCGAACTGCGGCTTCGCCGCCGACATCTGCAGCGCAATCACCGACTCGAGCATCGTGAAGGGGCTCGTCATCGGACCGCTCCGGAGCGGGCTCCAGAGCCAGGTCAAGAGCCTGCTCGCCGACCAGCTGTGCATGGCACCGAACGCGGCGCTCAACCCGCCTTGTCCGACCGGCACGTCGCCGAACGCGTCCAACAAGCACTGCATGTACGACTCGGACAGGAACAAGTGCGTGGCGCTTCAGCTCGGCACGGACGCGCACGCAAACCTCGACGGTCTGCTCAAGAGCTTCTCGCCAGCCACTGGGGGCGGCATCGATTTCGGTTTTGCCGCGGGCGGCTCGATGATGCCGCTTCCGAACGCAGGCGCGGACGCGCAAAGCCGCACTCCGAACGGCATGACCCTCGGCATGGTCGGAGGGGTCGTCCCCCAGCCGATCTCCAAGTGCGTTCCGCAGGCGGAGCTCAAAATCCCAACGGGCATCCCGTTCCCCGACGAGCTCGCGCCTACCGTCGTCGACGCCGCGACCACGCCGCATCTAGGGATGGCCCTCGCGGGTCGTTTCCTCGAGTACGCCCTCGGCAGCGTCTACAACTCCGGCCTCCTCTGCCTCGGCGTTTCGAGCGAGCAGGTCGACGTGCTTCGCTCGGGGCTTCTCAGTCTCATCGTCCCCTCGCTGAAGACTCTCACGTTCGAACAAGCGGACGCGGCCGCCGCCATCGCTACGCGCCCTCAGGCTCCCCCGCAGCTGAGGATCGGAGCAGGGACCGACGCCGATGCGCTGCTCAACATCACGCTGCCAAACTTCGCGATCGACTTCTACCTCTGG
>JANYHY010000656.1 GCA_025362165.1 Myxococcales bacterium
CTTTTCCCTGCGTCGGCCGACACTAAAGGCCTGGGGTCGTGTGACTATGTCGTGAGCGACATGGTCGGCCGGCACAGGAAAAAGCACCGCGCGCTCGCCGGTCTTTGCGGCGGATAGGTGGCGGGAGGGGTGAGAAGGGGGGGACGCTTGGGTCTCCGCAGCTTGTCGTCAGGCTGCGTGGCCGAACGATCCATGAGCAACCTGGGGCGATTAGGTTGTGGCTAGGATTTTTCGTAGTTTGGCTACGCCTTCGGCGTCTCCTAGGACGATGAGTGTGCTGCCGGCTTCTAGGAGGAATTCGGGTTCGGGGTTGTAGACGAACTCGCGGTTTTTATCGCGGACGGCGACTACTAGGACTTTTGTGTCGCGGCGGATGGGGGCTTCGCGGAGGGCGTGGCCGGCGTAGGGGGAGCCCTGGGGGATGGGCACTTCTTCGAGTCGTAGGTTCTTGTCTTTGTCTCGGAGCATCTGATCGAGGAACTCGTTCACCTCGGGGCGGATGAGCTCGCTTGCCATGCGTAAGCCGCCGATCATGGTCGGGCTCACGACGCTCGTCGCGCCGGCTTTCAGCATCTTGGGGGCCGCTTCGTCCTCGGTCACCTTCGCGACGATGCGCGCCGTGGCGTTGAGGCTCCGTGCGCTCAGCGTTACGTAGAGGTTGTCTTTGTCGTGCGTGAGCGCCGCGACGACACCACGAGCGCGTGTGACGCCAGCCTCGATCAGCACGTGATCTTCGGTCGCGTCTCCGATGACGTACAAGAGCGAGTCGTCACCGTGGAGCTGAAAACTGAGGCGATCGACGTGCTCCTTGTTCTTGTCGATCACGACGAACGGCGTCTTGGTGACGACGAGCTCCTCGATCACGTGCTTGCCGGTCGACCCCGACCCTGCGACGACGATGTGATTGCTGAGCGCCTCGATGGCTTTTCGCATTCGATTTCTCCGTAGCGCTTGCCCGATGACGCCCTCGACGAGGAGCGCCGTCACGTTGCCTTGCACGTAAGCGATCGTGCCGACGCCGCTCAGGATGAGCGTCACCGTGAGCGCGCGCGCGCCTGGCACCTCGCGCATGTTGGTGAGCTCAGCGAACCCGACCGTCGTGATCGTGATCACGGTCATGTAGAGGCACTCGTAAAACGTCCAGCGCCCGTGACCGAGGATGAAGTAAGCGATCGCGCCGATGAGCACGAGCGCAGCGAGCGCGCCGAACGCGTAAGCGATCCTTCGAAGCGAGGTGTTCACGCCTGCGAAAGGAACGCGCATTCGCTACTCTTTGCTCGCGAGCGCGAGCTTGTTCTTCGCCGCGCGTCCGAGCTTGGTCTTGCCGCCCTTGTCGACGACCCATGCGAGCAGCTCTTCGCCGAGCGGATGTCCGTCTTCGGCGAAGTGGAACCCTACGTAGTAGAGGTGATCCAGCTCGAGCGAGCGATCCTTGCGCAGCGCCGCTCCGACATCGAAGTTTCGTGCGAGCAAGCCCTGCATGCGGTGCAGCGCGGGGTCGTTGGCGCGAGTGGCCGGGCGCGTGTCGAGCGAGCTCTTCTTGAGCTCGAGCGTCGCGAGCAGGACACGGTCGTCGTCCGTCGCCTTGTCGGTCTTGCACACGATCGCGAGCACGCTCGCGGCGCGCTCGTCATGTCCACCCTTCTTCAACTTCTGGGCGGCGGCGCGCAGCGCATCAGTCGCTGCTACGGGATCCGCGTCCCGCGCGACGTCGAAGAGCGCCTCCCAGTTGCGACCAGTCTTCGCGAGGCGATCCATCGCCTCCTCGACGAGCTGCTTGCGCAAAGCCGCTGGCACCTGCTTGGCGATCGGCGCGAGCACCTTTCGGACGAGCCACGCGCGGTCTGCGTCGTTCGTCTCGAGCATCAACTTGGCGAGCGGAGTGGCCGCGTCTGCGCGACCGCCGAGCGCTTCAGCGGCCAGCTCCGCGCGCGCTCGCGGGAGCGTGGAGAGGGCATTAATCAAGCTCTTCGTCGCCGCCTCCGACTTCTGCGACGCGAGATAGGCGAGCGCGAAGCGTGCGCGCTCTTGATCCTCGTGCGACAGGAGCTTCTCGAGTCGCTTCATCGCCGACGCCGGGACCTCGAGCGTCGAGAGCGTGTGCAGCGCTGCGTGCGCGAGCGATCGTTCCGTCGACTCCGCCGCGTCGAGCAACGCGCCGATCACTTTGAGGTCGCCCTTGGAATCACCCATCGCGAAGCGCAGCGAGATGAGCGCCTCTTGCTTGACGAGCGGTGACGACGTCTTCGCAGTCGCGAACGACAACAGCGTCGGGAGCGCGCGCTCATCCTCGAGGTACCCGAGGATCTTGATGCCCGCGGCGAGCACCTCTGGCGCGGCCTTCGCCTTGGCCTGCTTCTCGATCAACTGCGTCGCCTCTCCGAGGTAGCTTCGTTTGTCGCGTCCGCCAGCGCTCTTCAAATGATTGCGCACCGCGTGCGTCGCCGCCTTGATCGCCTCTGGGTCGGTGGAGACGATGCCCGCGAGCAGGGTGGAGAACGCGTCCTTGCCGCCGAGCTCCGCGAGGATCGCGTCGAGCGCGCGCCTCTCGTCCGGCTGCGCTTGCGGCAGGCGAGCGCGGATGAGCGGCACGGCCTCTTCGCCGACGCTGCGAATGGCCAGCGCTGCGGCCTCGCGGACATCCTGCGCGCTGGAGGTCACGAGCGCCATCGCATGCGGCAGCGCCTTCTTCGCAGTCCCCGCGTTCGCCATCGCGAGCAACGCGTGCCGCTCGAGGCCAGGCACCTCGCTCTCCAACAGCTTCAACAGAGAGGCGCTCGCCTCCGGGCTCTTCACCTTCAGCTCGCCCAGCACGATGCACGCCGCGATCTGCTTCTCGATGCTCGAGTCCTTGAGCATCTTGATGATCTTGTCGACCTCACTCATGGCAACTTCGTCTTTCCGGCTGAGAGGACTGCTTTGAACTCCGCCGCGGTGACGGGCACCACCGAGATGCGCGCTCGCTTGACGAGCAGCATCTTCGAGAGCATCGGGTGCTGCTTGATGAACGCGAGGGTCACTGGCTCGGTGAACGCGACGACCGGCTCGAAGTCCACCACGCTCCAGTCGCCCTCGTCCTTCTTCGCGCTGGCGTCGGGGTAAGCCTCTGTCTTGACGCGCGCGATCCCGACGATCTCTTTGCCCTCGTTCGAGTGATAATAGAGCGCCAAATCACCCTTCTTCATCGCGCGCAGGTTGTTGCGCGCCTCGTAGTTGCGCACCCCGTCCCAGGTGGTCACGCCGTCACGCAAGAGCTTCGAGAATGGATATTTGTAGGGCTCGCTCTTGATTAACCAGTAGGGCATCGGGCAGAAGGATACACGGATGACGATCGGTTCCGCGCCCAAGATTGCACCCACTCGCGCGG
>JANYHY010000683.1 GCA_025362165.1 Myxococcales bacterium
CGTCACATAGGTGGGGAGCGTCGGATCCTCTGGCGAGACCCATCCCACTTGGTCCGTCATGAAACCGATCCCGATCGCTGGATAGGGCACTTTCGCGCCACCCTGAAGCGGCAGCGGCTTCTCCGTCCAGCTCTTGCCGCCGTCGATCGTCTTGGCAAACGAAGGCGCGCCCCTGTCCGTGTCTTGAATGGCGATGTAGCCGATGAGGCTCGAAGGGAACTGGATCTTCCAGCAAAGGCTATTGACTACTTTGGATTCGAAGACGGGCTTGAGCGTCTTGCCGCCGTCTGCGGTGTGGAACGCTGCGCACTTGTTGTTCTGACTCATCCCTACGAGGACACCGTCGAGCGGCGTCGTGAAATGCGCGTCGACCAGCATCGTCATGTCGGTGCTCACGTCGACGGAGGTCCAAGCGGCGCCATCGTAGGAGAGCACGTTGGACGGACCGTTCGCGCGCCCGACCGCCACTACGTGCGTGGGGTCGATCACGTTCAAGTTGCATATCCCTCCGGCCGCAGGGCCCGTGATGTTGGTCACAGGAGTCCACGTCATACCGGCGTTCTTGGTCTCGTACAGCACGGTCGCGTCCGAGATCGAAGGGTCGAGGCCCGCGCCGAAGTTGCCCGCGAACCCATGCTGCGGGTCGAGGAACGCGACCGATCGGAAGTAGGTGCCCTTCTGCGTGACTGATTTGTTCCAAGAGTCGCCGCCGTCAATGGTCTTGAAGATGGAGAAGTTCGGCCCGCTCGCGAGGTAGCCTGTCATCGCATCGAGGAAGAAGAGATCGTCTTGCTTGCCGGCGCTCACCGACGGACCGTTCTGGAGCTTCACCCATCGCGCGTCGATGATCGCATGCTCGTATGGAGTGTTCGGATCCACGAACGCATCGGCGGCGTCGTCCATCGGTGCGGCATCAGCGCTCGCGTCATTGACGGGCGTGGGGTTGGAGGCGGCGCTGCTGCACGCGAGGAGCAGAGCGAAAGGCGGGGCGATGAGGCGTTGCATGGCCTACAATAAGCCTCACTCCGATGGCGTCTCGCACGTTATTAATGGTTAAAGCTCGACCGGCGTCGTGACGGCAGCGGCAATAAAACGCCCCGCCGCGCTCGTCCCGCGGTCTCGAGCCAAGAGGCGCGCCTCACTTGCGCCGCTCATCGGTCGTGATGCGCTCCTGCTGCGAGTCATGACCGCCCTCGAGACCGCACACATCGTGACGCTCACGGGCCCTCCTGGGATCGGCAAGACTCGCCTCGCCTACGCGTGCCTCGAGCGCCTCGCGCCTTCTTATGGAGAGAATGCTTGGTTCTGCGATCTCACCAACACCAAGACCGAAGACGAGCTGCGCTTCGCGGTGCTCACAGCGTTGCAAGATCGCTTCTTGGGCGAGCACCTCGCGGGCGCGTCCGCGGAGGCGCGCGTGATCGAGTCGCTCGCTGAGGCTGGACGCGCGCTGTTGGTGCTCGACAACTTCGAGCAGCTCGTCTCTGCGGCGAAGATGATCGAGCGCTTGTGCGAGGCTGCCGCGGGGCTCGCCGTGCTCGTCACGTCACGAGAGCGGCTCGCTGTGGAGGGTGAGGTCGTGGTGGAGCTCGCGCCGCTCGACGAGTCGGACGCGGTTCACCTGTTTTGCAAGCGCGCCACCGACGCGGGCGGATCGATCGGCGACGATCCGAGCGCGCTCGCCCGCATCGCACGAAGGCTCGACGGGATCCCGCTCGCGCTCGAGCTCGCAGCCGCGCGCACGCGCCTCATCTCGCCTAGCGAGCTCGCAGATCGTTTGGACCACGGGCAAGCGGTGCTGACGGGTGCGGCACGGCGACCGGAGGATCGTCACGCGACGCTCGCTAGCGCGATCGAGTGGTCGTGGAGCTTGTTGCCGAAGTCCGAGCAAATGGCGCTCGCGCGGTGTTCGGTGTTCGCGGGCGGCTTTCAGCTCCGAGCCGCGGAGCGCGTTCTCGGCGACGGCGCGGTGGAGCTGCTGGGCGCATTGCGTGACAAGTCACTCGTTCACGCGACGGGGGACGGGCGGCTCGCGCTCTACGTGAGTATTCGCGAGTTCGCCTCAGCCAAGCTGCGCGCCCTCCCGGACTCCGAGCGCGAGGCTCGAACGCTCCACGCCGAGGCATTCGGTGAGCTCGCGCGACGCTTCAACGAGTGGGGCAACCTTCAGGACAGAGAGCCCAACGCCACGCTCCACGCCTCGCTGCGCAAAGAGAAAGAGAACCTAGTCGCCGCGCTCGCTTTCGCGCGCGAAGCAGAGCTGTCGCCGGCCTGTACGGAGCTCGCTGTCGCGATCGCTTCGCTGCACGCGCTGCCGAGCGAGCAGTGCATCGTAGAGCTCACCACTTCTCTGCGTGAGGAGATCGATCCCGCCAAGCGGGCTCTCGTCCTGATTACGCGTCAATCGGTGCACGGCTCGTTAGGGCACTACGAGGCTTCGCTCGCGGATCTCGCGACGCTGCGCGCTGCCCCTGACGTCCCTCGCGGGTTCGCGCTCTTGGCGCACGTCTACGAGGGAATCCAACTTCGATATCAAGGTCACTCTCGAGACGCATGGCAGAGGCACGCGGAGGCCGCGCGAGAGCTTCAAGAGAGCGAGCTGTCGCGGCTGCGCGTGATGAACGCCGCGTGCATGGGCAGGCTGCAGTTCGATCTCGGAGACTTCGAGGCTTCGCGTCTCCACAACGGTCGTGCGCTCGCGCTCGCGGATTCGCTCGGCGACTCGTGGCTCGGCGCGCTCGCGTTGGCGAATCTCGCGCAGCTCGAGCAGGAGGTGCAGTCGTTCGAGCGGGCGGAGGAGCTCTTGAGAGAGGCGCTCGCGCGACTGCGCGAGGTCGGCGAGATCTATGAGGCGATCTACTCTGGCGCGTGCGGAGATCTCTTCTTCGAGTGGGGCAAGCTCGACGTGGCGCGTCGGTGGTACGACGAGAGCGTCAGCTTCTTTCGTGGCCTCATGGCTCACCGGCACGCCTCGCTCGCCCACGCGTCCGCCGCAGCGCTCGAGGCGATGGATGGCGAGCACGCGCGGGCGCGAGCCTTGTTGACGATCGCGCAGCGGTCTGCGTCGCGCGCTGTGAATCGCGTGGTGGACGTGGGCGTCGCGCTTCATTCCGCGACTGTCGAGATCGCCTCGAGCGATGAGGCGCATCGCGCGTCCGTGATCGCCAGTTGGCAGAGGCGGCTAGAGGAAGAGCCGTGGAGTGAGGTCATCGCGACGAGCTTCGACGCGCGGTTCGCGCTCAGGATGACCAAGCGGGCGATGGATCGCTTCTCGCGTAGAACGAGCTCGACGCTTCGCATCGCGAAGGACGGTCGTTGGTTCGACTCAGGCGCAGCAACAGCGCGCGTGGAGCTCGGCAGGCGCGGCTCGCTCCGTCGCATCTTGGTCGCCCTGGCGCAGCATCGACTCGCCGACCCCAACCTTGGCATGAAGCAATCGGAGCTCGTCTCTGCGGGTTGGCCTGG
>JANYHY010000461.1 GCA_025362165.1 Myxococcales bacterium
TCGAGCTACTCGGACAGCGCGACCACTTGGGTGTACGGCCTTCAGTTGACGGCTCCAGATGGGACGCTGCTGTCGTCTCCGCAGGCGCTCCCGATCCAGTCCTGTGCGCCCGGTTGGACGCGCACCACGGCGATCCGTCTGGTGTTCGACACGTTCCGCGACGCGCCGAACGGCGACGCCGTGGTGCAGCTCCACGCGCGCCCGCTGGGGACTCCGCTCCCCGACGTGGACGCAGGAGTCCCTGCGGGTCCGCTCGATCAGGTCGTGAGCGTCAAGGTTCTGTAGTGAACGTCATCCCTGCCGCGCGCAGACGCGTGACGAGCTTCATCCCCATGCACGAAGCGGGGGTGAGCACGCCACCCTCGGCGCTGGCCTCGTCGCGCGCGAGTGCGATCGCGGACTCGGAGATCATCTTCGCGGTCTCGCCGTAGCCTGGGTCGCTCGTGCCGCGCACGTTCGCCGTCATCGTGCGACCGTCTTGGGTGTGACCGATGAGCTTGATATCGAACATGCCGCTGTCGCGCTTCTCTTTGGAGGGGCCCTCTCCTGGCTTGGGCAAGACGCGGCTGGCCAAGAGTCGACGCGTCGGGCCGAACAAGATCGCGCCGCCGAAGGCCGCCATCCCCGCCGCGAGCGTTGTCGCGCCGAACCAACCCTTGAGGCCGCGGCCAGTGCTGATGGTCTCCGAGTAGCGGAAATCCTTGCCGTAGCGATATCCAAGTAGCGCGTTGCTGCGGCGGACGATGCGCGTGTTGATCGCGGCCATTACGAAGGGTCCCGTCCAGCGCTCGAGGTCGGGATCGAAGCGCACGCCCATTTGATCGCGACCGTCTGGACCACGCTCGCCCGGAACGAGCGCGTACGGATTGCCCGCGATTTTGCGGACTTTGGGGTCTTTGCTCGCGGTCTCCACCAAGTTGAGCATGGTCGCAATCGTGCCGCCGCTCGCGCCGCCCTTCATCTTCATCACGTAGAACGCCACGCGCGAACATGGCTCTCCCAACTTGGATATCGCGCTCTCTTGCAACGCGAGCGTCCCGAGATCGCTTGGGATGGAATCGAATCCGCAACAATGCACGATGCGCGCGCCAGTCGCCTTCGCGCGCTCGTGGTGCGCGTCGATCATCGCGCGGACGAAGGGTGTCTCGCCGGTGAGATCGCAGTAGTCGGTGCTGTGCTCCGCGCACGATGCGACGAGCTCCTTGCCATGGATCTCGTATGGGCCGACCGTGGTCAAGATCACCTTCGTGCGCGTCACGATCTCCACAAGCGACTTGCTGTCTCTGGCATCGGCGACGATGAGCTCCAAGTCTGAGCGACCGACCTTGGCGCGAACGCCCTCGAGCTTGTCTTTGCTTCTACCGCCTATCGCCCACCGCAAGTCTTTGGGAGCGTTCGCGGCGAGATACTCGACGACGAGCTGACCTGTGAAACCAGTGGCGCCCCAAACGATCACATCGAGCGGGCGAGATTTCTTGTCTGTCGAGTTCACGGCGCGAACTCTAGCGGACACACTCTGGTACTCAAAACCAGGATGAAGGTATCGTGTGCTCATGCACTTCGATCCGGCACAGGTCGAGATGGGTTTCCTCGGCTCGGCTGGGTTGGTCTTCTTCGTCTTGCTCGCGATGGTCGTCATGGGCACGCTCAAGGCGCTCCCCGCGAAGGACTTCGTTCGTCAGATCTCCAAGCTGGTTTTGGCCGACAACGTGGAGCGCGCCGTCAAGCTGTGCGGCGCGGGAGAGGGTCGGCCTGTGGCGCTGTTGGTCCGCGTCGGCCTGAGGGCGGTTGGGGAAGCGGACATGCCGATCGGCCAACGCGTAGAGCGCGCGAAGATGGTCATGATTGGACAGCTCCCCGGGATGCAGGCACCCATGATTCGAGACGTCGTCATCGCCTCCATCCTCGGCCTGTGCGTGTTCCTCGCAGGCGGCGTCACTGTTCTGCTCACGCTCGACGCGCAGTTGTGGGCACTACCCGCCGCGACCACAGCGGTCGTTGATGTGTTGGCGGTTGCATGCGTCGCGGGCCGCTTGAAACTTCGCGACGATCTGGCTCAGGTAGTCACCAACTTCGGTCGAGTAGTGAATGACGCTTAGGACCGCGATCGATTCGCGCCTGCTCTAGCGGAGAGAAGGGGATTCGAACCCCTGGTACCCTCGCGGGCACACCTGATTTCGAATCTACCGAAAGGAAACGAGGCTCCGCAATCAGGCGCCAGAGGTGCTGAAAGCTGCCGCGCCGAAGAGCGAGAAGGAACGTCGCGGACGCACGCAGCAACCTCTGAAGGCGTCGGAACACGACCGGAACACGAGCGAAGCGATGCACGGAGAGTCGCGGCGTGTGCGCTCGGGTTTCTCGTCGTCGGCGACGTGGACGGCGCGTCGGCGGTGCTTCGCCGATTTCTTAGGAAGTAGCGGAACGGAGATCATCATGAAGCCTTGGGTGTACAAGCCGTACGGGAAATCGCCGAAGCGCACGCTTCGTTCCCCTGAGGACCTGATCAGAATCATCCGCAAGCAGCGGCGGCAGATCTACGATCTCGAGGTGGAGGTGGCTCGGCTGAAGAACCTCCCTCCGCCAGCAAGGGTGCTCTCCCCCAAGAAGAAGCGGAAGCCTTCGCGCGGCGCAAGCAACGCGCTCATCCCGGCATATCCTCCTTACCGTCAGACCAAGACGCGCACGTCGCGGTGATCTGCTCGGCGGCGGCGCGCGATGCGATTCGCCTCATCTCGCACGATGACGACCAGCGCCGACTACACGCCCCAAATCGGCGGTTCGAACCTTGGAAGAGGAGGCCAAGTACGATGCTCTCGAAGTCGTCCCCGAGGAGGTTGTCGAAGCGCTGGCCCTTCGTTGTGCTCGCGAAGGTGAGCACTTCCCACAGACCGTCTTCGAGATCGCTCCGACAGTTCCGCCGCGATCTACGATGTCCTCGTGCGCCTGAAGCTCATTTCCGCCGACCGCCGCACCGACTGCAAGACCATCCTGGACGGCATCGCGTCGATGCTCGTCAAGATGCACTTATCTCACGGCCTCCTTGTTCTATGGCGTCACCGCCCGTGCTCGTCGCCGCAGGTCGCCCTCGAGGGGCCAGACTCCCCGATCTCGGAGACGGGGTGGCTCCGGCAGCACGCGGGAAGCTCGTCACGTATCAGCCCGATCATGCGAGTGAGCTTGGCGAGGAAGTCGTCTGAGCTCTCGACGACGAAGCGGCGCGGATGCCCCGCCCATGCGTCGAGGATGCGCGCGTCGACGGCCATCGCCTCCGCTGCGGACTCGGTTCGCACAGGGTTGGAATGGTTGTAGCCTTGGCCGGCGCTGGGCGTGCGCACGTGAATGATCGTGGCATAACGCACGAGCTCGGCTTCGCGCGTGGTCCCAACCTCGCGCCAGAACGCACCCGGCTCGTCGGACCAGTAGGCAAGGCCATCGAGAGTCCCCCGATCGCAGAGCGCGACGGCGCTGTTCCTCTCCTCCACGACCATCGATTCGAGCTCCCTCTGGACGTGGAAGATCGCGCGCTGCCCGGCACGCCTTGAGCTCTGTGTGGCGCGCCGTGGGAACCCCCCGCCGAAGAGGATGCTGGCCGACTCCGGGAGCACGGCGATGTGCTTGCAGAAGTGCTTGCGCACGACCTCGAGGACGGCCGTCTTCCCCGCGCCCGGACCACCGGTCAAGACGACCAAGCGGCACTCGTGGTGGGGCTCACTGCACGCGCAGGTCATTTTGGCCTCGCGGACGACCGCGCGTCAGACCAGCCGCACTCTGGAGCGCTCACCTCTTTTTCCATCATGGGGGTCGGCCAGCGCAAGCTCCGTGCCCTTCCCATTGAAGAACGGTCGCTGGCTCCGTCAAAGCTGGGGAACGCTGCGTGCGCATGACACGCGTGGCTCGAGTCACCAACATCAGCTCGCAGGAGATGCGCCCGTGCGCAGCCTGCGCGTCTGTTCGCTTCGGCCTCATATCACAGGGTGGCCGCGCGCATCGGAAACGCGACGGCCTGGGGTTTGCTAGGTCGCTGCCGGAGGCTCTCATGGCTCAGCGTCGACTCTGCGAGATCAACCTGGACACCGCGATGGTGCGCGCGCTCCTCGACGAGGTCGAGCGTGCGACGGACGCATCAACGAAGGCGGCGCTGACCGAGCAACTCCTCGAAGAGCTCTCCCGTCTTGGCTCCTGCCTCTTGGAGACGGCCAGAATGATCGTCGCACCGGACAGCGGCATCCGCCTCGCGGCCGAGCTGCGAACATGATGAACCTCACATTCCTCGGGGCGGCTGGAACCGTGACCGGTTCGAAGTACCTCCTCACGTCCGGTACGAGGAAGCTCCTGATCGACTGCGGGCTCTTCCAAGGGGTGAAGGAGCTACGCCAGCGCAACTGGCTCCCCCTCTCCGTCCACGCCTCCGAAATCGACGCTGTCGTCCTCACGCACGCGCACCTCGATCACTCCGGCTACCTCCCGCTGCTCGTGAGGAACGGCTTCGCGGGATGCGTCTTCTCGTCCGCAGCGACGCGAGCTCTCTCGGCTCTCCTGCTGGCCGACAGCGGCCACTTGCAGGAGGAGGACGCAGCCTATGCGAACAAGCGCCGCTTCTCGAAGCACCAGCCCGCGAAGCCGCTCTACGGAGTCGCCGACGCCCACGCCGCACTCGGGCGCTTCACTCCCATCGAGTGGGAGAAGCCCCACTACCTCGGGGGCGGCTTCCACGTGCGGCTCTACCCTGCCGGCCACATCCTTGGAGCAGCGCTGGTCCACGTCACGGATGGCGACACGTCGATCCTCTTCAGCGGCGACCTCGGGCGGCCGAACGATCCCATCACCGTCGCGCCCGCTCACGCACCGCGAGCGGACTACCTCGTGGTCGAGTCCACCTACGGAAATCGCGTGCATCAGAGCGCGGAGCCTGAGAAGGAGATCGCCGAGGTCGTCAGGCGTACCGCAGCGCGAGGCGGCGTGGTGGTGGTGCCCGCGTTCGCCGTGGGCCGCGCGCAAACGCTGCTCTTTTACATCCAACGCCTCAAACGCGACCACCAGATACCCGACGTCCCTGTGTTCTTGAACAGCCCGATGGCGGCGGACGTGACCGACATCTTCTGCGAATATCGTCCCGAGCACCGCCTGGACCCGGCGACGTGCCAAGCGACTTGCAATGCCGCCACCTTCGTTCGCGACGTGGAGGAGTCACGAGCCCTCAACGCACGTCGTGGCCCCATGATCATCATTTCGGCGAGCGGGATGCTCACCGGCGGACGCGTGCTTCATCACCTCAAGGCATTCGCCCCGGACCCGCGGAACACGATCTTGCTCGTGGGCTACCAAGGAGAGGGAACGCGGGGAGCCGCGCTCGTGCAGGGGGCGAAGTCCCTTCGCATTCACGGTGAAGACGTTCGGGTGGCTGCCGAGGTGGTTCAGCTCTCGAACCTGTCGGCGCACGCGGATGCGCCGGAGATAGTCGATTGGCTGCGCGGGTTCGACGGAGCGCCGAAGACCACCTTCATCACGCACGGCGAGCCGGCCGCAAGCCAGGCGCTTCAGGAGCGCATCGAGCGCGAGCTGGGGTGGAAGTGCAAGAGGCCGGAGCTTGGCGAGTCGGTGAATCTCGATGCTGCAGCATCAAGGTCTGCGGGGTCGAGCGGTCCGGCGGTCGTGGATCGCGCAGCCGCGGGAGACCCGTCGACGGCGACGCCCTCGTCAACTTGATTGGCGGCTCGCAGCTCCAAACTGAGGTGAGCGCCGTGTCGCGCGCGCCACCGCTGCAGAGCTCATGCGCGCCTTGCGCCGAGAGCGGAGAGGTTTCTCTCCAAGTCCAGGAGGCACGTGCTCTCACACTCGTCGATGGGGCGACGGTAGTCGCCGCGGTGCACGATCCGAATCGTGAGCGTGACCTCCTGCCGAAAGCCGTGGCGCGGCGACGTCGCGAGCCTGCCGTCGAAGCGGTCGATCTGATAGCGCGTAGCGTGCTCCCCCTTCGGAAGGATCCATTCGCCAATGCGATGAAGCGCGTCGTAGACCTCACTGCACTCCGGGCAACCCGGCGACGGCGCGTGCTGCGGCTGAAAGTGTGTACCGACGAGCTCGAGATCGTAGCCGACCTTCTGCGACTCCCATCGCTCATCCGGACCCCATTCGGGGTACACAGCCCAGGAGACCTTGTAGTCTTTGACGAGCTGCTTCAGGTCGTCGGGCGCGGGCTCGCGTTCGGTCAGTTCGGTTCGGTCCACGCCTACGCCTTTCGCTCCCAGATGAACCGGCACTCCATGCTCCCGTCCGCGATCCGGTGCCCGGGCCCCGAGCGGTGGAAGAGCACCTCGTCTGGCAGGTAGGAGTTGAACCCTGCGTTGTCGATCTGGCACACGATCGGCGTGAGCTCAGGGACGCCGAGGGACGTCGTGAGCTCGTGGTAGAGGCAGCGCGTGACGCGCACCTCGAAGCGTCGGTCCGTGCGCTCGATGACCTCCATCGTGTTCCAGCGTGTGGGGCCAGTCTGGTTGACGACCAGCTCCTGCTCGCAGAGGTTCGCGAAGGTGCGCTCGCGCGTCATGGTCGCGTAGGCGAGGTTCCATTGCGCGATGCCGCCCGTGAGGACCGCCACGCGCATCGTCTCGTACGCTTTCTTTTGACCGATACGCTCTTTCAGGCGGATGTAGACCCAGAGCGGCATCGCCGCGAGATCCACAAGCTCACGCGGAAAGCGGGGGTCGACGCGCTTCTTGAATCGCTCGACCGTCGCGGCGCACCGCCACATGAAGAGCCTTGGGAAACGCACCTCGTCTTGGAGTAGGTGGAGCAGGATCGGCCCGGTCACCGATCGGAGGTTGAAGTTCTCGCTCATGGCGCGTCTCCTTCGTTTCGGTGCACCCGGGCTGGGCGCACCATCGGGCCTTCCCCATCGCGGTGCAGGGAGAGCACCGTGTGCTTGCGCATCGGCGGTGATACTTCGGCGCGGGTGGACATGGGGCTCCGGCCGAGGCTCAACGCAAGCCCCGCGCCACCGCGCTTGCCACGGTCGCTGCTGTGCGGTTGGATGGGCACCCGCACGCTAGGCCGCATCGGCCGGTATGGAGCGTCGGCTTGCTCGGCGAGCGTGAGTCCGCAGGTGCACTTCTTACGTCTTGCGCGGATCCTGCGGCAGATGGAGCACCGACGCATCGGAATCAGCTCCTCCCTCAGCTGGCATGAGGCACGCAGAGCGCTCGGACACCCGTGATGCTCGTGACCCATGTTGCCCGGTTCGGCTTCGCTGTTGGTATCCTCGCGTGTGGAACCGATGGAGGGTCCGCGAACGACGCTGGCGCTGCGGATGCCGGATCGGATGTGCGGCCCGGCACTCCGACCCTCACCCTGTCGCTCGATGCGACGCTCGATCAGGCGGACGACGACGTGAAGGCGACCACGCTGAGCTCCGGCGTGCTGCTAGGCAAGACGGGAACGATGGCGGCGAGCGCCTCGATCGTCGGCGGCGCAGCCGTTTTCGACCTCACGGGCGTAACCAAGGGAGACTACTTCATCGTCGTCAACGGCATCACCGACCGCCCCATCCCTACACGAGTCGACGACGCGTCTGTCAATGTCGTTCAGCGGGTGGGGCAGAAACTTCGCGCGAGCTACGTCGGCCCCGCGGGCAGCCCGAGCTACCGCATCAACACGTACCCCGACGGTAAGGTCGTGAAGTTCTCCGATGACACCGTGGTAGGCAGCGACCGCCCTTACGTCGTCGTCACGTTTGCGCCCTCCAAGGTCGAGCTCAACGTGCTCGGCACGGCCACGAACCTCACCTCTCTGCCACTCGATGCGTGCCTGGGGCATTCTTATGTCCCCGCCGACGGATGGCTGCTCAACACGAATGGCGAGGATCATCACGGCGACGTGTTCAATGGCGACGGAGGCGCGGCCAACTGCAGCGGTTGCCACACGGACTACTGGTTGAAAAAGCCCTCGTACGGCGACATCACACCGTCCCGAGGGTGGTGTTTCCGTTGCCACGACGGTCCGAGCGGCACCAGCTCTGGCTTCGTCAACCCGCTGAAGTAGCGGAGTTGAGCGACCGACTATGAAACTTTGAGCGACCGACTATGAAACTTTGGGGTCTCGCTCCACCGGCTCCGGCGGCAGCGGCGGCGGTGGATCGTTTGGTATGATGTGACCGCGACCGCGGCGCATGTCGTAGACGACGACTACCAGGAAGCTGGCGAGCGAGAGCGTTCCCAGCAGCTGACCTGCAGTCATGGCGAGCATCACGGGCACGGGTCGGGGTACAAGCACGGCCCAGACGATCAGGGCGAGCGCGACGAGCGCGAGCACGCAGGCAGCGACGAGCGCGCGGCTGGTGTTGATACCGCGCTTCGTCAAGGTGCACCGCCGTCCGGCTTGGTGAAGGGATGCGCGAAGCCGTGGCATCCGCCGCTTGCGCAGCTCAGACGGCCCGCTCGCACGTCTGCGAGCGACGACTTGTGGTCAGGGACGTTGTTCCAGACGTCGAGCTCGGTGGAGTGGCACTGCATGCAATTGTCGTTGGGGAAAGGAGCACGAAGATGGATCGTCTTCGCGGACTCCTCGAGCGGCACGTCTCGGTACTCGGTGTAGTAGCGCCAGACGTGACCCATCCCCCCCATCTTCGTCGTCACGGTGCCGAACATGCCGTAGTCGGAGTGGCACGCGTAGCAGTTCTCGTTGCCGAAGAGCTTGTTGCGTGCGTGCCGCGACGCGAGGGAGTGGCTTTCGAGGTTCTCACACTCCGACTCGTAGGGTCCCATCACGTGACACGAGCCGCAGAAGTGCCGCATCTTCATGTGCTCGTAGCCTGCGACGTTTCCCGTCATCGCCGCGCCAATCGGGAGCACTCCCAGCCCCATGAGCAACCAGACCTTCGTGGCGTGGACGAGCGGCGGGCGGCGAACGAGATAGGTGACCACGATGAGCGCGGCACCGGCGGCACAGAAGAGGGCGATGGAGGTGAGGGCGTCCACGGGGAAGGGTGCGCCCAGCACTTGCAGAGCTTGCCCGCGACATGGTGTGCAAGACGGTAGCCAAGCGCGCGACGCGCTACTCCCTGCGCGCTCTTGCGTTCGCCGTCATCGGGTACATGACGGAGTCAGTCGCTACAGCGCAGCCTTTGCGTTTACGCGCAGACGCGTTGGCCGAGACGTCTGCGCCGACGGGTCTCGTGGTGCTTGAGGGGAAGGACCAAGTCCGACCTTGGTTCGACGTCGAAGGCCTCGTCTGGGCGGGCGCACGAACCGATGCGGCGGGGGACGTGCTCGCGCTCGCGTTGCGCCTGCACGATCCCCATGGCCGAGGGGAGTTGCGGGCGGGTCGCTTCGTCCTCGCGACCGGCGCGGTGCGTCCTCTGCAGATTGACGGCGCGCGGGCCCTGGGTCGAACGAGCTTCGGGACGACCGCCGAGTTCTTCGGGGGCGCGCCAGTCGTCCCGCGTTTTGGCTCACTGCCCTACGAATGGATCGTAGGCGGACGCGTCGCGCAGACCATCGTCTCTCGCGCGACCATGGGCCTGTCCTACGTCCAGCGTCGATCACACATGGAGCTAGCGGACGAGGAGGTAGGTGCCGACCTCGCCGCCATCGCAGTGCCCTGGCTCGATCTCGCGAGCACCGCGGCTTACGACCTCACGAGCCCCGGCATCACCATGGGGCTCGCATCGATCGCGGCGCGCTACAAGAACTGGCGCTTCGAGCTCTTCACGTCGCATCGCTCGCCCGGACGGATGCTCCCCGCAACGTCGCTCTTCTCGGTGCTCGGGGACTTCCCCTCGGAGAACTTCGGAACGACGGTACGCTGGCAGGCCGCACCCAGGCTCGATCTCCTAGGCGGCGCCGCTGCCCAGATCGTCGGAGGTGAGCCGGGCGCAAACGCGTGGCTTCGCGCATTGCTTCGTCTCGACGACCGCGGCACGTCCAGCCTCGGCCTCGAGATCAGACGCGAGGATGTGGTCGGAGCGCAATGGACGGGCGCCCGCGGCATCGCCTCTCGAACATTCGCGCACGTCTGGCGCTTCTCGACCGAGATCGAGATCGTGCTGCCTGACACACCCAACGGGCGCGGCATCGCATGGCCATGGGGTCTGATGGCGCTCGCCTGGAGACCTGGCAAGGGGTGGGAAGCCGCGAGCGCGGTCGAGGCGAGCGCGTCACCCGAGCGTCGCTACCAGCTGACTGCGCTGCTCCGTCTCTCGAAGACCATGGTCCTTCCATGAGGGCACGGCTCACGCTGATCCTGACGCTCACGCTGGTGCTCGCAGCGTGCGCTGGCGTGCTCGGGATCCGTCGGGATGCCTCCCACCCGTTCGAGCACCGAGCGCACGTCATCAAGGGCGTCAGCTGCAACGAGTGCCACGCGGGCGTCGCGTCAGCCGCCGACGAGGGCCCCGTGCATTTCCCGGAGACGGCGGACTGCCTCCGCTGCCATCAGAAGCCGCACGACACACGACGTTGCGACGGCTGCCACGGCGAATCCCAGGTGCGGGGCGGCGCCGAGCTCGCACGCGAGACGCTACGCTTCCGTCACGACAAGCACATGCCCGCGGTCCACGGCGACTGCGTTCGCTGTCATGTCGAGGTAGCCCAGAGCCGCCCGGAAGCGCTCCGTCCAACCATGGCGACCTGCTTCGGCTGCCACGAGCACCGAGATCAATGGCAGGTGCGCGCTTGCAACGGCTGTCACGTGGACATCGCTGCGGAGGCGACGCCGCCTGCGAGCCACGTGGTGCACGACGGAGACTGGCTGCGGGAGCACGGCGTCCGCGCAGCCGGTGCTCGCGATCTCTGTTCGAGTTGTCACAGCGAACGGTCGTGCGCCGCCTGCCATGGCGTGGGCACCACCCCAGGCTTGCCCGCGCGGCTCGCGTTCGACGACGTCAACCTCGCGGGCCAGCATCGGGCGGGCTTTCGCTCGAGACACGCCGTTGAGGCGCGGGCGCAGCCAGGCCTGTGCACCACGTGCCACAGCGAGAGTTCGTGCATCCAGTGTCATCAGGCATCGAACGTCGCGTCCGGCACGGCCTCGCGAAGCCCGCACCCGCTCGGCTGGATCTCGCCGATGCGCGGCGGTGGAGATCACGGGAGGGCCGCTCGCATCGACCCCTCCTCGTGCGCGGGCTGCCATGGCGGGGCCGGAGAGCAGCTCTGCATCGACTGCCATCGCGTCGGCGGGCCCGGTGGCAACCCTCACGGGCCTGGCTTCCGCAGCACCAAGGACAAGTCTCGTGATGTCCCTTGCCGCGCCTGCCATGGGCTCGCGCCATGACGCGCCCGCGCAAGGTAGTCGCTACGGTCCTGGTCCTCATTGCCATCGCGACGGCAGTGATCGCCCTAGTGCTCATCGAACGCTCTCGCGTGCCCGGCGTCCCTTCTGAGATGGTCCCCCCGTCTTGGTCCGAGTACCGAACGAGCCTCGGGCACGAGGCGCACATAGGCAAGGACCACATCGAATGTAGGGACTGCCACGACTACGAAAAGGAAGGCTTTCGTTCGCCTGGTTCGTCCGGATGCGTGAGGTGCCACGACAAGCAAGGCAGCCACGGGCACGGAGGCGGGAGCAAGAGTGGCGCGTGCCTGGATTGCCACCCCTTCGCTCCGAACAAGACAACGCCGACGTGCATCTCGTGCCACGCTCAAGCTCAAGATCACGCGGCCAAGATCGAGCACCACGACACGACCCGCTGCGCCGACTGCCACCGGCCGCACGGCGAGCCATCCCTCGTGGAGAAAGACTGCAAGGCGTGTCACGAGGAGCTCTCCGACAAGCACGCCGCTCATGCCGGCAGCAAGGGCTGCTCCGATTGCCACGCGCCTCACGCTCCCGCGGCCGCCGCACCGGCGACTTGTAGCAGCTGCCATACGTCGCCGAGCGGGCCCAAGCCAGCCAGTCACGAGGCTTGCTCGACGTGCCACAAACCTCACGAGTTCGTCGCGGGTGGTTCGAGCGTCTGCTCGGATTGCCACGGACAGAAGCCGACGCTCGCGGCGACTAGCGTGCCCGCTCACGCGGCCTGCACCAGCTGTCACGCCCCCCATGCACCCGCCCAAGCTGCTGCCTCATGTACCTATTGTCACGCGGACGTGCACGTGTCGCACGGCGGCGGACAGGTTTGCGTCGCGTGCCATCAGCCTCACGGCTCCGACGTCGCAGCGCGTGTAGCTTCACCTTGCACGACGTGCCACGCCAATGTCGCGCCTACCGACGATGCCGGGCATTCCGGCCACGCGGAGTGCAGCGCGTGCCACAAGGACCATGCGCTCTCTCCTCCCGCTGACCGCGCAGCTCTATGTTCTTCGTGTCATGCCAACGAGTGGAGCCTGTCGTCGAGTAGCAAGGGGCACTCGCAGTGCGGCTCGTGCCATGGTGGCTCGACCGCTCACTCGCCCGCGCCTGCGCAGCCTTGCCGCGGCTGCCACGTGAACGAGGCCGCCACTGCGCCTTCCGGGCATCTCGCGGTGATGACGGGGACCACCTTCGCGTCGACCAAACCAACTGGGCATCAGCGCTGCGAGGCCTGCCACGAGCCCCACTCGGGCAAGCCGCTGGCGCAAGCCACGTGTGTGTCGTGCCACGCCGATCACGCCGCAGGGCCTCACGGGAGGATCGCAGGGGGTTGCAACGCATGCCACCGCCCTCACGGACCTGGCGGCATACCCTCACCACCCGCATGCGTGTCATGCCACGCAAAGCCAACGCTGCCGGCGCTCCACTCCATTGCGGGCCACACGACCTGCTCGAGCTGCCACGGCTCCGCGCACGCGCCGCCCAAATCGGATCGTGCGACGTGCACAGCGGGGTCTTGTCACAGCGACCGCAGTAGCCATCAGCCTGGCGTCAGCGCATGCGCCGGCTGCCACACGTTCCGAAAATGATCTATGGCGCGCGTAGGTCAATCACGCCGTTGATGTGCAACGCTTTCCCACTCGTCGTGATCGAGAGAGTGCTTCCACTCCTCGAGACCTCGCCGCCGTGGCATTCGACCCGCTCGCACGCGATCGAAGGCGTGTGTTGCAGCGGAGGCACCCCGTGGCACGCCGTGCAGGCTTTTGCAGCGTGAGAGGTGTCGGCCCAGATGGGCACCACCGCAGCCGGCTCCGTCAGGCCTGCGCCGTGGCAGCCCACCTGGGTACACGACGTGCCGTTCCATGAAGGGCTCGACCCTCGATCGAGAGCGTGACCGCCAAGCGCGATTTGAACGACGCCGTCGAGATGCCCTGGCGACTTGAGGCTCGTCGGCACGACATGGCAGCTAACGCAAGGGAGCGGCGCGGTCACTGTCGGGCTCTCGTGGGGAGAGTGCGCGGACGTTGTGGGCCAGGGATCGTCGCCGCGGCCGTGGCACGCTCCGCATTTGCCGCTGCCGTCGCCGAGATCTACTTTCCCACTAAGGTGAAGCGGTCCTGGCGCGAGCGCCGACCCTGTGGCGTTGGCCTGCTGATGACACGACGAGCAAGCCCCAGGATAATGATTGGCAGGAGGCGATGCGTGGCAGTCGCCGCAGCGCATGGGAAGCGTGTCGGTCCAGCTCGGATGAGGGCGAGCCCCACCATGATCGTGGCAGGCGACGGTGCAACCGCCGCTCGAGCGATCGTAGCTGGCGGCTGGCCCTGCGAGGACAGGGTCGAAGGTGACCTCGACGTAGCCATTGATGTGCGTCCCACCTAAACCGCCGCTCGTGGGCGTGGGATGGCACGCCGCACACGGCAGCCCTCCGGAGCGTGACGGCGAAGACGCCACGTGAGCCTCGTGGGCGCCCGACCGTGCTGCCTCGGTGGGGAAGAAGCAGCTGTCACGTGGAGGGGACGCGTGAGTGTCCCTACCGTGGCAGGTGCCGCAACCAAGGGGACCGTCCGAGTGGCAGGAGCGACAGTCGGTCGCGTGGGGTGCCGCTAGTGTAACTCCGGCTGGTCGCGTGGGAGACCCGTCATGACAGCGTCCGCACGCGAGCGCGTCGTTTCGGTCGAGCATGGGCGCATAGTGGGCACTGCGCAGCAGCGTGCCGTGCCACGCGTCGGAGCGAGGATCGATGATGCCGGGCGGGTGCACGGTCGTGCGAAACGCAGGTGTCCCGGCGGTGACCCACGCTGCGAGGCGCGCGCGCGAGGCGTCGTCGATCAGAGCGCGATGCGTATCGTCGTCGAGCGCTTGGAGGATGGGTGCTCGAGTGTCCGGCGGCAACGTCGCGGCTTGCCCGCCCGGGTTCACGCAGCCGAGAGTGCCTAGAAACGACGTGGCTCTCCAGTCGGCGGCGGGTGTTACGTCTCCGTGGCAGCCCGCGCACTTCTGCCGAAGGAGGTTCGACATGTCGTCGCGATAGACCGGCGCCACGCTGCTGGTTCCACGGTCCTCGGAGCAAGCGAGCAAGGTGACGAGAGCAAGCCCGGCGCGGAGCTTCACAGCGGTCGAACGAGAGTCGTGGGCGCGAGGCCCGTGATCGCGAAGTACGAGTCGAAGAGCAGCTGCTTGGTGTACTTCGGGTTGTGGACGCCCAACGCACTCCCCCGAGCCACGAGGAGATAATCGTAGAGCGCGCCGGCCTCGTCGGCCGTTAGAGGACTTCCTCCGCTGCGTGGCAGGTCGAGCTCGAACTGGCCGTCGGCGAGCTCCGAAGGCTGCAATGCGGTCGTGGTCCCACGCGTGAGGTAACCGGCGGTGTTGAGCGCCTTCTGGAGCTCGAACAGCGTGGCCCGGATCTGCGATTGGCCTCCGCTGATGTCGAAGCTCGTAGCCTTG
This sequence comes from Myxococcales bacterium, assembly GCA_025362165.1. Classification (GTDB taxonomy): domain Bacteria; phylum Myxococcota_A; class Polyangia; order Polyangiales; family Polyangiaceae; genus JANYHY01. The sequence continues at coordinate 14,734 of JANYHY010000461.1, forward strand.
GCGTGGCACGAGGTGCACACCCTCACCTGAGCATAGAAGGAGTGATCGGCGGCGCTGGAGTTGCTCGCCACTTCCGGCATGTGGCAGTCGACGCAGGTGAGCTTCTGCTGGTGGGTCGAGGTGCCATAGGTTTGAGACTCGAACTGGTAGCCGCCCGCTGCGCTGAAGACATCGGCTTGCGGGCCCTCGTGCGGGCCCCAGTAGGCGCTTATCGAATTGCTTACCCCAATGTAGTTGGTCACGTCCTTGCGGGATCGATGGCACCAGATGCAGGTGTTGGCACCCCCCATCGTGCCCGCAGGGGTGCCGGTCACCGCGCTCGTGTTGGGGCTCTTCTCGATGGACGCTTGGTCGGTCGAACCTACCGGGACGCGCAGCGGGAACGATCCAGGCGTGTACGGAAGGCCCGTCCGGTGAGGATCGGTCTGATCCGTCACCGAGTGACAGGTGACGCACGTCACGGCGGCGACCTTGGCGTGACCCGCGTAGGAAGCTTCGGCAAGCTTCCCGCTAACGGGACTTCGGTACCCGAGCTCGCCCGTGAGAAGATTGGTCACCCCTGCGTCCGGCGCGATCACCACCTGACCACCCACACGTTGCTCGAGCGCGTCGATCGCATGGCAATTGCCGCAAGCCTGAGGTCCGGTCCAGTTCGCGACCTCACCGCCCCCGATGTTGGACACGTACGCCGCGTAGTGGGTGCTCGTCTTCCATTGCTCGACGATCCCGTTGAAGCCGTGACACGGGGACAGGCACGACGACGGGAGTCCCCCGTCCACGCCGCTGCCTGGAGGCCCTTGCGATCCCACAGGTCCCGGCACTGTCCCCGACGACCCTGGATCCCCCTTGGGTCCCTGAGCCCCCTCCGAGCCGCAGGCAAAGAGCACGGTGCCAGCGAGCAAGACCCCGCCCAGACCCGCTCCGATCATCGTTCGAACCTTCACGGAAACCTCCCTACCCTTCCCAAAGCACTCCCCATGCCCGCGCCGACCGAGTTCCAAGCCCGCGAAATGCACCCTCCGCTCTGAAGGTCTTGCGGCAGCGCGCAAGCAGTGCGCTCATGCTGCGGGAGTCTCGACTCGGGCCAGTGAAGGTTTCACTTCGCGCCACCACTTCCAGTTCGTGAAAATGACTGGGTAGATGAGGAGCTCGAGCACGAACGAGGTGATCACGCCTCCGACCATCGGCGCGGCGATTCGCTTCATCACGTCGGCGCCCGCTCCGTGGCTCCACATGATCGGGAGCAAGCCCATCAAGATCGCCATCACCGTCATCATCTTCGGCCGTATGCGCTTGACGGCTCCGTCTTCCACCGCAGCCCGAAGATCACTCATGCTCTTCATCCGACCCTCCCCCTTCGCGCGCTCGTAGGCTTGATCGAGGTAGAGCAGCATGACGACACCCGTTTCCGCATCGACCCCGGCGAGCGCGATGATCCCCACCCAGACCGCGACGCTCAGGTTGTAGTGCAAGAGGAACAGCAGCCAGAAGGCGCCGATGAGAGAGAACGGCACGGCCAGCAAAACGATCCCGACCTTGGTCGCGTTCTTGGTGCTGAAGTACAGAAGCACGATGACGAGCGCGAGCGTGACCGGGATGACGATCTTGAGCCGCTCGGTCGCCCGCTCCATGTACTCGTACTGGCCGCTCCACTCGAGCGTGTAACCGGACGGGATCTTCACGGTCGACGCGGCCTTCTTGGCGTCGTTCACGTACCCTCCGAGGTCACGGTCGCCTACGTCGACGTAGACGTATCCGAGGAGCTGCGCCTGCTCGGTGCGTAGGACCGTCGGCCCGGTCGTGGTGGTGATGTCGGCGACCTGCTCCATGGGGATCTGCGCGCCACTTGGCGTCGAGATGAGAGTCCGCCGGATGGCGTCGAGATCAGTCCGGTAAGCGCGCTGGTAACGCACGTTGACCGGATAGCGCTCGCGGCCCTCGATGGTCGTCGTGACGTTCGCCCCGCCGATGGCGGACTCGATCGCCATCTCGACGTCCTCCACGCTGAGCCCGTAGCGAGCGATCTGGTCGCGCTTGACGGTGAAGTCGAGGTAGTAGCCTCCGGTGACCCGCTCCGCGAAGACGTTGCGCGAGCCAGGCACGCCGCTCAGGGCGGCTTCGAGCTGGCTGCCGATGTCGTTGATCTTCGCGAGGTCGGGGCCGAAGATCTTGATGCCAACAGGAGTGCGGATGCCCGTCGAGAGCATGTCCGTGCGAGCCTTGATCGGCATCGTCCACGCGTTCGCCACGCCGGGCACGCGCACGACGCGGTCGAGCTCGGCCTCGATCTTCTCGGTCGTCATGCCTGGCCGCCATTGCGACTCGGGCTTGAGGTTGATGACGGTCTCGAACATCTCGGGAGGAGCTGGATCGGTGGCAGAGAGCGCGCGCCCAGCCTTGCCGGACACGGAGTCCACCTCCGGAACCTGCATGATGAGCTTGTCTTGTGTCTGCAGCGCCTGCCGGGCCGTCTCGATGGACGCTCCCGGCAACGTGATGGGCATGTAGAGGATGGTCCCTTCGTCAAGGGGGGGCATGAACTCGGATCCGAGCTTCATGAACACAGGGACCGTGCCCAGCATGAGTGCGGCTGCCGCAAGGAGCGTGATGACGCGGTGTCGCAGCACGAGCCTGACGAACGGGTGATAGGCCCACATGAGGAAGCGATTGATCGGGTTCTTCTCCTCCTTCGGGATCTTTCCCCGGATGAACGCGACCATGAGAAAGGGGACGATCATCACCGAGGTGAGGGCGGCGAAGCCCATCGAGAACGTCTTGGTGAACGCCAGTGGACGGAACAGGCGCCCCTCCTGCGCCTCCAGCGAGAAGATCGGTAGAAACGACACCGTGATGATGAGCAGCGAGAAGAACAGAGGTCGACCCACCTGCTGGGCAGCCTCGATGAGGATCTCGTGCCGAGGCCGGTCGGTGGTGTCGTGCTCGATGTGCTTGTGGGCGTTCTCGATCATGATGATGGCCGCGTCGATCATCGCGCCCATCGCTATGGCTATGCCTCCGAGGCTCATGATGTTGGCGCCTATGCCGAGCGCATGCATCGCGACGAACGCGAGCAGAATGGACAGCGGCAGCGTGAGGATGGCTACGAACGCGCTCCGCAGGTGCCAGAGGAAGATGATGCAGACGACCGATACGATGACCAACTCCTCGATCAGCTTCCCCTTGAGCGTGTCGATGGAGCGCTCGATGAGCGTGGAGCGGTCGTAGGTGGTGACGATCTCGACCCCTTCGGGGAGGGCAGGTTGGACCTTCTCCTTGATGGTCTTCTTGATGTCCTGGATGACCCCGTAGGTGTCGACGCCCTGTCTGACCACCACGATCCCGGCCGCGACGTCGCCCTCTCCGTTCAGGTCGGCGACTCCGCGTCTTATCTCGGGGCCGATGTGTACCCGCGCCACGTCACGCACGAGGATGGGAGTGCCGTCGGGGCGTGCTCCCAGCGAGACCTGCTCGATGTCAGAGACGTCCTTGATGTAGCCGCGGCCACGGACCATGTACTCGCGGCCGGTCCACTCGACGACGCGTCCGCCGACGTCGTTGTTGCTCTTGCGCACGGCGGTGACCACCGTGTCGATCGGGATCGAGTAGGAAGTCAGCGCGTTGGGGTCGATCTCGATTTGATACTGCTTCACGAAGCCGCCATAGGGGGCGACCTCTGCGACGCCGGGAACGCTCCGGAGCCAGTACTGCACGGACCAGTCGTTGAGAGAGCGGAGCTGCGCCAGGTCGTGCTTTCCCGTCTTGTCGACGAGGGCGTACTCGTAAGCCCAGCCCACGCCGCTCGCGTCAGGCCCGAGGTTGGGGCGGACTCCTTCCGGGAGCCTCCCTTCGAGCGCGCTCATGTACTCGAGCACGCGCGTCCGCGCCCAGTATGGGTCGGTGCCGTCCTCGAAGATGACATAGACGAAGGAGACGTCGAAGTAAGAGAACCCACGGACGACCTTCACCTTCGGAGCAGAGATGAGCGAGGTGACGATCGGGTAGGTGATCTGGTCCTCGACGAGTGTTGGGCTTCGCCCCTCCCAGTTGGTCATGATGATGACCTGCACGTCGGAGAGATCCGGAACGGCGTCGATGGGGGTCTGGCGGAGCGACCAGACGCCTCCTCCCACGATGGCCGCGATGAGCAGGATCACGACGAACCCGTTGCGCCCGCTAAAGGCGATGAGTCGTTCGATCACGGCGGCCCGATCAGTGGTGCCCCGAGGGCATCGGCATGTTCATGGGCATATCCATCGGCATGTTCATGTCGGGCATCGGCGGCATCGATGACGGCGCCGACGACGGAGCGACGGTCGCGGAAGGCGGGACGGTCGTGGTCGTGGGCTTCGGCGCTGGCTTCGAACTGGGCGGCATAGGCATGCTGCTGATCGTCGGCATGGCGCTCATCGCGGGTGAGACGGGCTTCGTCCCCATGTCCATGCCAGGCATGCTCATCGACATGTTCTGCATGGCCGCCATGAGGTTCGTCTCGGAGTCGATGAGGAACTGGGCCGAGGTGACGACGCGGTCGCCCTCTGCGACACCGGAGACTACGGAGTAGAATTCGCCCGCGGGTAAGCCGAGCTGCACGTCGCGTGGCTCGAAGTATCCCTGATCGAGCGCGAGCAGGACGTACTTGCGATCTCCCGTGTCGATCACGGCCTCCTTGGGCACCACCAGTCGATCGCTCGCTGAGCCATGCCAGGTCAGCGTCACGTAGGTATCAGGCTTGAGCTTGCGATCGGGGTTCTTCAGGGTTGCGCGGAAGCGGACGCGCCGCGTCTGGGGATCGACACCTGGGTAGATGAAGTCGATCGTGGCCTCGAGTTTGTCTGCCTGGCCGTAAGGGAACTCCACGTCGATCACGTTGCCTACCTGGAAGCGCACCGCTTCGTACTCGAAGGCTTGCCCGACGACCCAGACCGAAGAGAGATCGGCGAGCTTGAACGTCATCATCTCGGGCGTCACGTACTGTCCTGCGACCGCGCTCTTCTCGAGCACCACGCCGTCGAAAGGCGAGGAGAGCGTCACGGTTCGACTCACGGTTCCGGCTTTCTCGAGAGCGTCTATCTGCGCGTCCGTCATCTCCAGGCGCTTCAGTCGCTGGTGCGAGGCCGTCAGGAACGCGTTCGCTGCGGTCTTCTCCTCGGGGGGGAGGAGCCCGGCCTGGTCGCGAGCGTGCGCGGCGATGAGATACTCGCCCTCTGCCGTCACGAGGTCGGGGCTGTACAGCGCGAAGAGAGGCTGGCCTTGCCGGACGGGTTTGCCGACGTAGTTGACGTAGAGCTGCTCGACCCAGCCGGAGACCCGCGTGTGGATCTCGGCGACGCGCGTCTCGTCGTAGGTCACCATGCCCACTGTGCGCACGGTTCCCTCGACGCTCTGCCGGGCGACCGTACCCGTGCGAACCCCGACGAGTTGCTGCCGAGCGGGCGAGATGTAGACGGCCTTCGGGCTTGGTCCTCCGCTCTCCATCCCTGGCATGTCCGCCATCGGCGGCGTCTGCGCCGGCGCAGCGTGAAAACCCCTACCGGCAGCCGTACCGGCGCCTGCAGCGACCAACGCGATGAGCGCGACCAGAGGCCAGCTGGCGCGATGTCGGCTCGATGTCGGCGGCGGATCCGAGCGGGAGACGGGCGTCATAGCGTTCCGCCGATCTCGTGCTCGAGCTCTGCGACCGCGAGGGCACGCCTCACGCGCGCGTCCAGCATCATCAGCTGGGAGTCTTGCAGCGATCGACGCGCGTCGAGCAAGCCGACGACGTCCCCCGATCCCGCGCCGTATGCCGCGAGGGAGGCGTCGAAGCTCTCGTGGGCCTTCGGTAGCGCGACGGTCTGGATCAGGTCGACCTGTCGCGTCGCCGTCTGCACCTTCACGAGCGCCTGCGCGACCTCCGCCCGGATCATCGCGCGCATCGACTCTGCGTCTTCGCTCGCAGCCTGCGCCCGCTCGTCGAAGGCCGCGCCGAGGTGTTCGCCCCGCGACGCGCTGAAGATCGGGATCGTGAAGCCGATCATGGCGCCCATCGTCGGGGGTCCTCCCATCATCTGGTTCGCCCAGATGGAGGTCATGATGTCCGGGTAGGGCTCGCGTCGGGCCAGAGCGGCCATGGAACCGGCCTCGTTCTGCATGGCCTTCATGCGCTGAAGCTCAGGGCGGCTCGCGATCGCTCGGTCCGTCAGTGGGTCCACCGAGAGCGAAGCCGACGGCGGACCGAGGTCCGCGGGGTCGGTCATGGCGGTATCGGACGGTTGATTGCGGAGCGCGTTGATCATGGCGAGGATCGACGTACGCTCGCCATCGAGGTCGATGCTCTGCACATCGAGCGAGTTGACCTCGACCTGTGTGCGAGCGACCTCGTGATGATCGCCGGTGCCCGCGCCGTAGCGACCCAGGGCAGCCGATGCGATCGTGGACGCGATGGCTCGCTGGGCGTGGTTGATCTCGCGCCGCTTGGCGTTCATCCACAGCATCACGTAGGCGCGCTCGGCCTCGAGGCGAAGGTCGAGGCGGCGTGCGTCGAGCTCGGCCTCGGAGCCCTCGCCTTGGTGCTCGACGGCGTCCCGCATGAAGCGAAGCTTGCCGGGCCAGGGCAGCATCTGCGTGACGCTGTAGCGGATCATCGGCATGAGCCCGCCTGTCGCCTCAGGCACCTGATCGACCATGACGGACACGAACGGATCCGACCATTTGCCAGTGCCGGCTGCCTCGTCGCGGTACGCGGCGCGCCGCAGCGTGCCCGCGCGGATCGATGGGTTGCGAGCCACCACCTCCGCCACGTAATCGTGCATTGCCGCAGTGTCGTCGGCGCGCGCGGGACTATCCCAGCCGATCGCCAGCAACACTGCGCTCACTCCAACGATGGACTTCATGTTGATCATAGCCAGCACACCGTGTGACGTGACCTAGAGCACGCGGCGCGCCAACGCTCGCCTCCTGCGAAAGGTCTCGTGTTCTCGAAGCAAGCACGGAGAACACGCAGCCATTGCGGAAAGGACGCAGCATCTGCGGGCATCATCAGGCGACCGCCGCAAGATTGTTGCCGCTCGTGCGGTGGCGTTCGGTTTGCAGAGTGCCGGACATGCGCCTGCTCATCCTCTCCATAGCCTTCACGACCCTCGCCGCATGCGGCGGAACACCCGGGGCGCAGCCTCACGACATGAGCGCCGCCAGCCACGAAGCCGCGGCGACCGAGCATGAGCGCACCGCCCAGGCTCACGCAGCGCAATACGATCCAAACGCATCGACGGAACGCTCCGACTGCTTGCCGAGGGGCGGAGCGCATGAAGAGGGCGCCGCTTGCTGGAGCTCGGTTCGCAACCCGACCGCAGCTCATTCCGAGGAGGCCGACAAGCACCACAAGATGGCTGTCGACCACCGCGCCGCTTCGCAGGCCCTGCGCGACGCGGAGGCCAAGATGTGTGTCGGGATCTCCGAAGCCGACCGGGAAATGAGCCCGTTCGAGCACCGCGAGGACATCGCCAGCGTGGAGCCGCTGAACGTCAACGTCTCGTCCGCCAAGACGGGTGGGAATGCGCGGACAGTGGGAGCCACGGTGACGTTCCGCGCCGTTCCCGGGATGACAGCGCAGTGGCTCCAGCGCGTCGTGGACTGTCACCTCGCACGCAACGCCGTCCTTGGCCATGTTGTCCCCGAGATGCCGTCGTGCCCGCTCGTCCCCAATGGCGTCACCGCCACAGTCACGCCGACCAGCGATGGCTTCGCTGTGGCCTTGCGATCGGACGACACCAAGACCGCTCAGGAGATACTGCGGCGGGCGCAGTCGTTGAGCCATTGAGATCTGACTGGAAGCGGGCAAGCGGGAGCGGAGCGGAGGAGTGGCCAGAGGTGTCGCGCTCTCGTCAAGGTCTGGACGTCCGGACTGTTCTGGCGCCAGAACAATCACCAAGTGGCGGGTTGTTGCATGGTCTGTAGAAATAGTTCGAACACATGCTACTTGCGACGCGCTGCTGCCAGGAGTTTGGAGACGACCTCTTGGAGAGCGCGGAGCTCGGTCACGGCGGTCGCGCGCTCTTTGGCGTCCATCTGCGCGATCGCGCGAAGGTAGGCCGCGGCGTCCTGGCCGCCGAACGCGGTCCGCGCGCCGTTGATCCGATTGACGAAGACCTTCTTGGTGATGCGCGCGCGCTGAGGCTTGGTCGTCTTCGCGAGCACGCCGCTGACGTACTCGCGGGTCTTGCTCTGCGAGAGATTGAGATCGGAGACGTGGCGCGCGCCGGCGACGAGGAGCTTCTCGTCGTGTAGCGGCAAGAGGATCTCCTTGCGACCGGCGTCGAGGCCGCGCCACGCCTGGGCGTTGATGCGGCGATCGGTGGCGGCGATCCGGAGCGCGATGTAGAGGAACCTACGGCTCAGCGCGAGGGTCGGGCCGCCTGCGCGCCGCAGCAGCTCCTGCCAGATGGGGTTGTGTGACTTGTCGTCCAGGGCGTCGGTGGTGTCGTTGCCGAAGACCTTCTCGAGGAGCCAACGACCGTACTCGAGGGTCTTGGACTCGAGCGCCTCGCGTAGATCTTCTCCGCGCCGCAGCGCCTCGTCGAGGATCACCTTCTTGCTCTGCCCGAGCTTCACGGCTGGCGCGTGATGCTCGACGCGAGCGAGCGCGGCTGATGGAGTTCGTGTCATGGCGCCAGGCTAAGTGCCGAGAGCCGCCGCAGCAAGGCGATCCATGCCGGAAGCGCCCCCGCATTGTCGGCATCAACGCGACAGCGCCACGGAGACGGGCCGTGGTGCTGGCGTCGCCTCTCTCTCCACTCTCGTGCCGCACGCAGGCGATGATGGTCGACCCGTTGTTGCGATGACCGCCATCGGCGTGGCGCTCTCCGCGCTCAACACGACGCTCGCAGACGAGTACTCCACGTTCGTTGCGTGGAACGCGGCCACGGGCAGCCGCGCGGGCACTGGTGGTTATGCGAATAGCGCTTCGGCAGCCCGCACGACCGCCGTGCGGTATTTCTCGGGAAAGGATGCGGGCAACCGCAGCTCCAGCCGGATGCACGGCGAAGCCGAAGCGTGCGCCGGCAACGTTCGCGGGAGCGTCGGTTGCGTTCGTGATCAGCACGTCGACCGAGACTTCTCCGGGTCCGCCGGTTGTGGAATCGTACGTCGCCTCCTTGCGCCGCCGCGCAAACCGTTCGCAGCGCGAACCAGAGCGGCAGGTCCCAACGCGTGCCACGGTCGCGGAACGCACTCCTATCTGAGACTCTGAGCCCTGGCGCACAGGTTGCGAAGGTCAGGAGCATGAACAAGAAAATCCAGCGCGCAAAGTCCGACGACACCGCGATTGCCGTCGTACCCGAGCACACGCACCCCCTTCGAGGCGCATCCACGCTCGCGGGCGCAGTGGCGGGAGCGGCCATCGGGGCTATCGCGGGTCCGGGGGGCGCGATCGCCGGAGGTCTCCTTGGAACGGCCATCGGCGCGATCGCCGGCCAAACGCTCGACCAGAAGGACACGGAAGAGAGCGAGCATGACCAGCAACTCGACCGAGATATCGGCGTCACCGAGGGTGACTTGGGCGCCGCCTCGCCTGATCAACCACCCGCGCGCCGCGGCGTCTACTCGGCCGGGTCGGCGGGCGTGTCCGGCGCGGGAGGTTCGGTTCCAAGCGAGGGACCGATGCGGGATCTCGATTCAGACTAAGAGCCTTGCTCGTCATCGCGCGGCCGCGGCGAGATGGAGCCGAGGAGGCAATCAGGGGTCCACCGAGCGCGATCCTGCGAAGTCGGGTGTCGCCAGAGGCGCCTCCGCTCCCAATCCCGCCTGCAACAGGCGGAGCGCCGTGACCGGATCGTCGGCGTATTGGAAGAGACCGACATCTTCCCGGCTGATCGTGCCGTGCCGGACGAGCGCCTCGAAGTTGATGACCTCGTTCCAGTAGGTCGGTCCGTAGAGGAGAATCCGGACCGGACGATCGAGCTTACGGGTCTGCGCGAGCGTCAAAAATTCCGTCAGCTCGTCCAGCGTGCCAAAGCCACCTGGAAAGACAACGAGCGCGCGTGCCAAGTGCGCGAACCAGAGCTTGCGCATGAAGAAGTAACGGAACTCGAACGACAGCTCCGGGGTTACGTAGGGGTTGGGCAGTTGCTCATGCGGCAGCCTGATATTGAGACCGATGGTCCTTCCTCCGGCCTCGGACGCGCCTCGATTGGCGGCTTCCATGATGCCGCCCCCGCCACCCGAGCAGACGATATACCGATGGGCGTTGGACGAAATGCTCTTCGACCAAAGGGTGACGAGCCGCGCAAGCTCTCGGGCGTCCTCGTAGTAGCGCCCGAGCGGACCCTCCGGAGAAAGTCTTGCGGACCCAAAGAAAACCACGGTGTCGAGGATGTTTTCACGGCGAAAACTGGCAAGCGGTTCAAGGTACTCGGCAAGGATGCGCAGTGGGCGCGCGTCATCACTGTCGAGAAATTCCTTGGTCCTGTAGGCAAGCACGGTGTCGGGTTTCACGATGCGTTCCATCGCGCAAAGTCGACGAAGCCATGGTCGAC
>JANYHY010000725.1 GCA_025362165.1 Myxococcales bacterium
AGGACGACGAGGCAGAGGCGCTCAGCATGAGCCTGCGCGACATCGCCAAGCAGGTCATCCAGCTGATGCCGGAGCTCCCGCGGGAGGCGGGCTCGCTCATCGATTCGATCCAAGCTCCCGGCGCGCTCGCAGATCTCGTCGCCGCAAACCTCGACGCTCCCGTTGAAGAGAAGGCGACGCTGCTCGAGACCGTGGAGGTCAAAGAGCGCATCCGCAAGGTGCTCCGCCTGCTCACGCGTCAGCTCGAGATCTTGAAGATGCGCGAGCGCATCAACTCGCAGATCAAAGAGGAGATGGGCAAAAACCAGCGCGAATACGTGCTGCGTCAACAGCTCAAGGCGATCAAAGAAGAGCTCGGCGAAGACGACGGCGACCAGGGCGATCTGGATGGGCTCGAAGACCGCATCTCGAAGGCGAACCTACCGAACGAGGCGGAGCAGGTCGCCAAAAAGCAGATCAAGCGACTGCGCAACATGCAGGTCGGATCTGCCGAGTACACGGTCGTGCGCACGTACCTCGACTGGATCTTGGATCTGCCCTGGCACAACAGCACGCTGGACAACCTCGAGATCGCGGCCGTCCGCAAGGTGCTGGACGAAGATCACTACGGCCTAGAGAAGGTGAAGAAGCGCATCCTCGAGTACCTCGCCGTGCGCAAGCTCAAGAAGGACAAGAAGGGACCGATCCTTTGTCTCATCGGACCACCCGGCGTCGGTAAGACATCACTCGGTCGGAGCATCGCGCGCGCTTTGGGTCGCAAGTTTCACCGCATCTCGCTCGGCGGCGTGCACGACGAAGCCGCCATCCGCGGTCACCGCCGCACGTACGTCGGCGCGCTCCCCGGACAGATCATCCAGGGCATGAAGAAGGTCGGCACGGTCAACCCAGTCTTCATGATGGACGAGGTAGACAAGATCGGACACGACTTCCGCGGTGACCCCGCGGCGGCGCTGCTCGAGGTGCTCGATCCCGAGCAGAACAACTCGTTCGCGGATCACTATTTGGAAATTCCTTACGATCTGTCGAACATCATGTTCGTCGCGACGGCGAACATCGCAGACCCCATCCCGCCGCCGTTGCGTGACCGCATGGAGATCCTCGAGATCCCCGGTTACACGCGCAACGAGAAGCTCGCGATCGCTCGGCAGCACTTGATCCCCAAGCAGATCGAAGAGCACGGAATCAGCAAAGAACAGCTGCAAATCGCGGATCCGGCGATCGACGTCATCATCGACTCCTACACGCGAGAGGCAGGCGTGCGCACGCTCGAGCGTCAGATCGCGAGCGTCATCCGCGGAGTCGCCGTGAAGATCGCCGAGGGCGACACTTCAGCCCGAAAGATCGAGACCGAAGAGCAAGTGCGTGAGTTCCTCGGCGCGCAACGCTTCTCCTCCGAGGTCGCAGAGCGCACCGAAGAGCCAGGCGTGGCGACAGGCCTCGCGTGGACGAGCGTCGGCGGTGAGATCCTCTTCATCGAGGCCACGCGCATGCACGGCGCTGGCAAGCTGCAGCTCACCGGTCAACTCGGCGACGTCATGAAGGAGTCCGCGCAGGCGGCGCTCAGCTTCGTGCGCGCCAACGCGGAGAAGTTCGGCATCGCCAAAGACTTCCTCGAGAAGAGCGACATCCACATCCACATCCCCGCGGGCGGCATGCCCAAGGACGGTCCGTCTGCTGGCGTGACTATGTTCACCGCGCTCGTGAGTCTGCTCACGGGCATCCGTGTCCGGCACGACGTCGCGATGACCGGAGAGATCTCGCTTCGCGGCCGCGTGCTGCCCATCGGCGGTCTCAAAGAGAAGGTGCTCGCAGCCCACCGCGCAGGCATCAAGCGCGTGCTGGTCCCAGAGCGCAACAAGGCAGACCTCGACGAAGTGCCGGTCGAGATCAAAAACGATCTCGAGTTCGTCTTCGTAGGCAAGATGGAGCAAGTGCTCGAAGCCGCCCTCGAAGAGATGCCCAAGCCCAAGCCAGCCGAAGCTCCCGCTGTCGTCCCCACCAACTAGGATTCCCTCGCAAGTTGCGAGCTTTCGAGCACAGGTACGGTTCCTCTCCGTGTCTTCGACGCCAACATGCCACATGCGCTCGTCAAATGGGGCGTGGCGCAGGAACCTGAGCAACGGGCAAAGCGATAATCGAGCGCTCAAGCATCGATTTGATGGTGTGGCACGAGCCATGCGATGAGGGCATCCATGACCACCGAACGCAAAGGCGGCGGCACCATGACCAAGCTCGAGCATGCGCCTAAAGAGCACGAGCGTGACGTCGCGTCTGAGCTCGATGCTGTGCACGACGCGCTCGCGCGTGAGATTGAATTACGCCACCGACTCGAGCGCGCGCTGGCCGCTGTGGACGCCGCGCTAACCGCCAGCCGCGCAAAAGAGAGAGAGGCGCGTCACGCAGCCCTTCATGACGCGATGACTGGACTACCCAACCTGAGATTGTTCGGAGAGCGCCTGACGGACGCCGTCGCGCGGGCGCAGGATCGCGAGCGGCGCATCGCAGTGATGTTCATAGATCTCGATCAATTCAAGAGCATCAATGACACCTATGGTCACGACTTTGGTGATCGCGTGCTCCAGATCGTGGCGGAGCGTCTGAGGGCGAACGTCAGAGTCGGCGACTCTGTGAGCCGGCGAAGCGGCGACGAGTTTCTATTCTTGATGTCGGAGGTCGAAGACGAAGCGAGCGTGCGAGCCTTTGCGGACAGGATCGCCGAGAGCGTCGCGGTACCTTTCGACGTGGATGGAGTGACGCTCAACGTGAGCGCCAGCGTCGGCGTCGCGCTCTATCCCGACCACGGCAGGAGCCCCGCCGAGTTGCTGGAGCGCGCAGACGCCTCGATGCTCGCAGCGAAGCGCAACACTCAACCGTTTGCGCTTCCCGATGCCCGCGGCAGCCACGGCTGTCATCGTTAGACTCCAAGCATCAGGACGCGCCGTGGATGGTGCTTGCGTACCAACTCTGGCTAGCGAACGGCCTGAGAAACGTCCCGTCCTTTCGGATCTCGACGCCCGCCATCGTGGGGGGTGCGGTGATCAGGGCAGCACCAAGCTTGCCAGCCGGGCTCGATCGATAATGAGCATTCACCGTCACTGAATCTCCAATCAATCGAATATCCGAGAGCGAGAGATCGTTCGGCGCGACATGCAATCCACCAGTGAAGGTGAAGCTTTGTTTGCCAATCAATCCGCGCACGATGTTGGGGGCATCCACCAGCGCGAGAGGTAGCTGCGCGTCGCGCGCCTTGCCCGTGACCACGAGTGATATCTTCCCGCTGTCCAATCCAACCTCGCACGGCGAGGCAGCGCCATTGATCCAGTATCCCGTTTGGTCGCCGGTCTGAAGGTCATGTAGGTTGAATCGCGCCAGCGAGAAGGTCGCCTTGCTCGTCTTGGAGTCGTAGCTCCCAAGTGTGAGTTCGACCTTTCCGTTACCATGCACGAGCGCCTTGCCTGCTTGCATGGAGACCTTCGACATCGTGGCGACGAGCGTCCCAGAAGCCGCGTTGGGTTGCACGTTCGCATGAACCGCGAGGTCGCCGGTGCCCCCATAAAATGGCGCAGAAGCACCCATATAGCCGTTCAACGATTTGAGGTCTGCGATGTGACCCGATGGCATGTCGACGTGAGCACTCCAAGGATGCGCTGATGCAACCAAGTCTGGATTCGCGAACGTCCCCACCAATCCAAGGAGCGGCGCGTCGAGCACCGATGTGGTGTCGTGATGAACCGACACACCATAAGACTCGAGCGAGACACTCATAGTTTTATCCACGCGTCCGTGCGCGATAGAAGTGCCGCTCACCCAGGTTCGTCCTACCCACGCCGTCCAAGCGTTGGCGCGAAAGTCGACCCGGCTACCTCGCTCCAGAACGCCAGCGCGCATCTGCGCCGAGATTTCGAGCGGACCTCCGCCCCCCGTCAGCGCGACCGCCGGTGCGGTGAGCGAGTCCAGAGGCGTCAGGTCAGTCAATCGCGCTTTGCCCACGATCTGGGCGTCGATGCAGCGCAGGATCTCAGTCCCTTTGGGGACGCGCATGTCGAACTCGGCGACTCGGCCGCGGACCTCCCCATGAATGTCATCGACGACTCTCTTGGGACCGATGTCGATCGCACCGATCGCGGCTGTGAGCTCTGTTGGGTCCAGCCTCACCTCGCGCAACGGCTTGAAGTAAAAGCCGCCTTCTGCGTGGACGCCCCCAGCGTCGGTATACCGCAGTGTGTCCACCCATATTTCCCGAATATCGTCCGCGACCACGTCCTCGAGCTCCGCGGTCCATAGATTGTAGTTCTCGTCTGTCAGCTCCGGGACCGGCGGACCCTTCAATGGCGGATCAGGCAACCCCTCGATCGGCGGCAGAGCGGCCAGATAGTCGGCAGTGGGGGCAGACACCTTGAACCGTATCCTGATCGATACGCCTTTTGCGTAGGTGTCGGACATTCGAACGCGACGTTTGAAGAAGTCGGTGAAGGCGAACGAAGTCGAGGCCTCGTCCGACGTGATGCGCCACTCGACCGAAGTGTCGGTCCCCCGGATGGTGAAGCCCCGTGTCTGAACCCGCATGAACCAAAGTGAGTATGCCGAGGTCCACTCGACACGCACATGCGTAGGTTCGATCGAGTTCACGATCTTCTGCCCGAGCCCTGTGAGCAAGAGCAGATTGATGACTATCAAATAGGTGAGGTAGGTCCCTAACACCACGATGAGGGCTCGCTTGCCGATGCGGCGAGCTTTGGCGCGGTTGAGCTTCACATCAACTCTCACTCATCGGTGTTGCCCTCGCCGAGCGCAGCATCCGCACGACGCTGCGCTCGAGCGAGGTGAATACTCATTTCTTTTGAATGACGATCTCGACGCGACGGTTGTTCGCACGACCCTCGGCCGTGTTGTTGTCCGAGATCGATCGCGTCGACCCGAAGCCCTGGGAGGTGATGCGATCACCGGAGATGCCACGCGAGACTAGGTAGTTGCGCACCGCCTCGGCTCGTTTTTGGGACAAATCTTGGTTGAAGGCAGCGGCGCCCTGCGAGTCCGTATGACCCTCTATCACCATCTTCGAGTCCGGATCCTCAGCGAGCAACGCCTTCGCGACGTCATTGAGCTTCACTTGCGCGTCTGGCAACAAGTCTGATTTCGCCGAGGCGAACAGTACGCTGCCACTCAGCGTAATGACCAATCCGCGCGGCTCTTGTTTGACGCTCGTCGCGAGGTGCTGCAAGTCCAAGAGCGCCTGCGCCGCGCGCTTCTCGGCGTCCATACGTCGATCTTGTTCGGCCTTGAGTTGTTGATCCTTGGCCAGAGCTTGCTGACCCTGGGTGTTGATCGTCTGGGCCTGAGCTGCGAGTTGCTGGTTGGCACCGCGGAGCGCGTTGGTCGTATCTCGCGCAGCCGCCGCCTGATTGGCGTTCATTTGATTGACGACGTTCCCCTTCTGCTGGTCCGCTTGCATGGCGCGCGCGTGACTCTCCGCGACCTGCGTCAATCGATCAGCGGTATAGGCGAGGTCCCGCGTCTTCAGCGTGTCGCCGTCGTCCACGAACGATCGCTCGGCTGCGTCCAACGAGAGCTTTGCGGTGTGCAGATCGGTCGGGTCCACATCTGCAGTCGGACCGTGCGACGCGCGTTCATAAGTATTCCGCGCCGTGACGAGATCTGCCGGAGGCATCGCAGTGGCGCATCCAAAGACTGCAACAAAACTAAGCGCGACGAACTTCTTCATTGGACTGCCCCTTGGCTGTTGTTACCGCTGGTGATGTTGTTGGTGTTGATCTGCGCTTGACTGGACTGCTGAGTGGCGCGCTGGACGTCGGCGTTCGACGCACGCTCACGCGCCAACGCCAGAGCGAGCTCTGAGTCGGCTTTGCTGCGGATCAAGAGCGAGTCGGCGCGTTCGTTCTCGCCGTCGGTCATGAGCGCCTTGGCCTTCGACATTTGCTCTTCTGCGAGCGCCACGTGAAGCTTCGCGGCGGGGTCATTGGCGGCGCCAAGCTCGAGCGCACTTCGATGCGCAGACTCGGCGTCCGTCAGGTGTTGCGTCGGCGCCGGGTAGCTCGCGCACGCGACGATTGAGAGTGTGAGTGAAGTAGTAGTGACCCAAAGCGACAGGTTTTTCATGCTAGGCCGTTGAGCAGGAAGCGCGCCACCGTGTCTCTGCGGCGTTTTGCACTGTTTGAAGCGCAACACGCCGTGGCAATTGTGTACCACTCATCATTGTCGCTACAGCTGATGCGCGCGCGCGACCCCGAGCTCAAGCGTAGACCATGCGTGATCTCAAATGATGACAACGATGAACAACACATGGGCTCTGTGACCGAACCCGACATGCCACCTTCTGGGTTGAGCTCCGAGGAGGCGCGCAAGAGGCGCGAGCAGTTCGGTCCTAACGATCCCGCTCCTGTGCGCGAGCGCTCGCAGTGGGTGGAGCTGCTCTCCCAGTTCGCCAATCCGCTCGTGGCAATCCTCATCGTCGCGAGCATCGTGTCGATCTTGGTCGGAGAGATGGTGGACGCCGGGATCATCATCGTCATCGTCTCGGTCAGCGTGGCGATCAACTTCGTCCAGACGTTTCGATCTCGGCGCGCCGCAGCCCGATTGCGTGACGTTGTCGCGCCCACGGCGACCGTCTCACGCGACGGCGTCTTCGCCGACATCCCACGCGTCGATGTGGTGCCCGGCGACGTCGTCCGGTTGCAAGCGGGCGATCTCGTGCCCGCGGACGCTCGCCTTTTGACCGCGAGGGATCTGCACCTGCAGCAATCCGCGCTGACCGGCGAGTCGATGCCAGTCGAGAAGGCGGCGAAGCTCGGCGACGAGACGTCCGAGACGATGGTGCTCCTAGGTACTTCGGTGGTCAGCGGCACGGCGACCGCGGTCGTGGTCGAGACTGGAGCGCGCACTCAATTCGGAGACATTGCGACTCGCATCGCGTCTCGACCACCGGAGACCGAGTTCGACCGGGGCATCAAGCAGTTCGGCTCACTCATCATGAAGGCTGTGTTCGGCCTCGTGTTGTTCATTCTGGTAGTTCGCATCGGCACACACCGCAGCGCGTTTGAATCAGTCTTGTTTGCAGTCGCGCTCGCGGTCGGCCTCACGCCCGAGTTCCTGCCGATGATCACCTCGGTCACTTTGGCCCGCGGAGCCCTCGCGATGGCGAAAAACAAGGTGATCGTGAAGCGCCTCTCGGCGATCCAAAACCTGGGGAGCATAGATGTGCTCTGCAGCGACAAGACCGGCACGCTCACCAAGGGCGTGATGGAGTTCACCTCTTGCTGCGACCCGCTCGGCGGTGATTCCGATAAGCCATTATGGTTCGGACGGCTCAATAGCAAATATGAAACTGGTATTCGCAGCCCGCTCGACGCGGCGATCCTCACTCGCCCGGAGTCAGCGGACTCAGCGGCTTGGTCCAAGCTGGACGAGATCCCGTTCGACTTCGAGCGACGTCGCGTATCGATCGTGGTCGGCCGAGGAGACGAGCACGTACTCATCGCCAAGGGCGCACCAGAAGGCGTGCTGGAGAACGCAGTCACCTACTTTGTAAAGGATTCGGAGTCGCCGCTGACCGACGATGCCCGCCATAAGTGCAGAGAGACTTACGAGTCATTGAGCAAGAGCGGATATCGCGTATTGGCGGTCGCGACTCGCAAGATGATTCAAGCGACCTATTCGGCCAAAGACGAGCGCGAGCTGTGCCTCGTCGGCTTCCTGGCGTTCGCCGATCCGCCGCGTGATGACACCAAGACGGCGCTCGCCGCGCTCGCCAAGGATGGCGTGCGCGTGGTGATCCTCACGGGCGACAACGAGCTAGTGAC
>JANYHY010000789.1 GCA_025362165.1 Myxococcales bacterium
TACATGGCGCGCGTGCGGCGATCGCCGAGGGTGTCCAAAGGCTGCAGATCCGCGCCTCAGGCATTTTTGACGAGGTCGTCGGCGAGTTCGCGCGCGAGTTGGAGGGCTTCCGCGTTGTCGGGATAGGCGAGGAACTTCTCGCGGACGACCTCGTCAAAAATGCCTGAGGCGCGGATCTGCAGCCTTTGGACACCCTCGGCGATCGCCGCACGCGCGCCATGCAGGTCTCCCGCCGCGCGCATGCAAAGGACAGCCGCGACGTAGATGCGTGTCTCTCCTTCTTCCACGCTGCCCAATCGCCGCAGCTCCTCGAGGCCACGCGCAGCCATGGTGACAGCGTCTTCGAGGCGACCTTGCGCGAGCAACGCCTGCGCGAGCACGGCGCTCACTTGTGGCAGCAGCGGCGGCATCGTCACGAGCGACTCCATCGCCAGCCGCGCGATACGCTCAGCCTCTACCGCGTCCCCTTTCTGCAAGTGCGCGAGCGCGAGGTACATCTGTGACGCACCGGAGATCTGGTGGTCGACCTGCGTGCCGCCGAAGTCCATCGCCTGCTGGAGGTGAGGTATGCCTTCGTCGATGCGGCCGAGCAGCACGAGCGCGTACCCGTAGTTGTGCTGGATGGCAGCGACGACGTAAGGCAGCTCCAGGCGCATGGCGTCTTCGAGCGCGGTGTGCAGGAGCGCGGCGGCTTCATCGATCAGACCGAGCTCGATCTTCGCGTAGCCGAGGTTCGCGCGCGCGACGCACGAGCTTCGAATGTCCCCGACTTCGTCATAGATGGCGAGCGTGGTCTCGGAGTAACGAAGGTGCGCGACGATGTCCCCTGCGGGCAACGCGCGCTGGGCACGCACGCGTGAGATCTCTGCGCGCACGATCGGATCGTTTTCCGGTGACTCCGCAGGGCCTAGCAGGCTCAGCAGCTCGTCCGCCAAGGGAAGGTTGCCCGAGCGCACGAGCGCGGCCGTCGTGCGCGCACACGCGATCGCCAGCGCGGGCGTGAGCTTCGCGCGCAAGTATGGAAGGAGTGTCTCGCCGATCTGGAGCGCATCGCCCAGGTCGCCGCGGCGCGCGACACCAAACGCAACCTCCGCCGCAGCGCGAAAGTAATCTTCCGAGCCTGGCTCGACGAGCGCCATCGCGGCGGTGGCCGCGTTGATCGCGCGGCCGGAGTCGGCGAGCCAACGGAAAGACTCGGCGCAGATGATCTTGAGCTTGCCGAGCTCGGCGCTGTCCACGCCGCACGCCTCCGCTGACGCGACCCGCGCGAGCGCACCTCGGAAATCTTTGGCCAACAGCGCAGCCTGCGCCGCGCGCGCATAGTGAGGCGCCGCGCGTGCCCGGAGACCTCCGCGGTCGAAGTGCTCAGCGAGCACGACGGGATCGCGATCGCCCGCACGCTCGAGCCAGTCCGCCGCGAGGCCGTGACCCACCGCGCGATCTTCCTCGGTGAGCGTCGCGTACGCAGCCTCACGCACGAGCGCGTGCCGAAAGACGTACTCGCGCGAGCCCGAAAATCTGGGCTCGTCGCGGGGCTCGATGAGCTCCTCGTCCGTGAGCGTGCGGAGCGACTGGTCGAGCGACTCACTGGGTTGACCGAGGAGCTCGGCAGCGGCGGCACGCCAGAAGACCGCGCCAAACACGCTGCCTGCGCGAAGCACGCGACGTAAATCGCCAGGCAGCGAGTCGAGCCGGCCCTGCGCCATCGCGAGCACGGTGTCTGGGAGCTCGTCACCCTTGCCCTCCGCCACGGCACGCACGAGCTCCTCCAGATAGAACGCGTTTCCCGCAGCACGCTCGACGACGCGCGCGACGACGAGCGACGACACCTCCGAGCCGAGCGCGGTCCGCACGAGCTGCTCGCTCGCGCGACGGGAGAGGCCTGCGAGTCGGATGCTCGTCGCCCCTCGGTCGCCGAAGAGGTTTGGAAACGTCTCGTCGATCTCCGGCCGCGCGAGCGCGAGCACGAAAAACGGTGAGCCGCGAAGGGCGCGCAGCGCGTAGTCGACGTACGTGATGGAAGGCGGATCGCTCCAGTGGGCGTCTTCGAGCACCAACACG
>JANYHY010000792.1 GCA_025362165.1 Myxococcales bacterium
CGGGAGTCGGCACGCCGAGCACCTGCGCGGCCCACCCGAACGTCTTCGCGAACGTCACCGTGCTGGTCGCCGGGTCCTGCTTGAACCGCTTGTCCAGCACCGGCAGCTGCCGCGCTGCCCGGAGCTGCCCGAGCTTCGCGACGATCGCCGCCGGCGTGATCATCTCGAAGATCTTGCCGATGTAGATGTTCTCGTCCTTGTGGAAGAGGTTCTTCACCCACAGCTCGTTGTCGAGCCGGCTCTTCACCTGGATCATCCCGCGCGGGCGGTAGTCCTCGAAGAAGCGCTGCTCTTCGTCGTCGGCCTTGTGGAGGAACGAGAGCGCCGCGCACATGCACCACGCGCGATCGTACTCGTGCTGCTTCAAGTAGAGCTTGTAGAGGCTCCGATACGGATCGACGCGTAGCGGATCTTTTTGCAGCACGATGGCGTGCTCGCCGATGGCGCCTTCCATGTTCTCGGTCGCTTCGTAGAGCTCTGCGAGGATCTGGCGCTCGACGGCCTCGTCGGGCTTGTAGCGAGTCGCCATCTTGAACGCTTCGATCGCGCTCTTCGAATCGTGCAAGCGATCGCGGTAGATCAGGCCGAGGTTGTGCCAGAGGTTGAACTCGAGATCCGGGTTCTCACCGCTGATCGCCGCGAGCCGCTTCAACATCTTGCGGAACGCGCGCTCGAGCCCCTTCCAGTCCTTGCGACCGGTGAGGATCTTGTTGATGCGCTCGAACGCTTCGAGGAACGTCGGGTTCAGATCGAGCGCCGCGTTGAACAGCTCGACTGCGCGGTCCTGATCGTTCTCTTTGTCTCGATAGAGCTGCGCCATCGTGTAGATGAACTTGCTCTTGCGGATCGGGTCCTTCTCCAGATCGCTGATCGCTTGGATCGTGTCGATCATCTTCGGCCAGTTCTCCGTGCCTTGGTAGAGCGCGAGGAGCTGGTGGAGCAACGGGTGGCTGGTTGGCTGCAGATCGCGCGCTTCCTCGAACGCCTCGATCGATTTGGCTGGGTTCTTGTCCAGGTCGCGCCAGATCTCGCCGATCTCGTTCAACACCTTGAAGCGCTCGTCGGCGTCCATGACGTTGTCGAGGATCTGACGCTTGTACGCGACGACCTGCTTGTAGTCCTTGAGCTCCGTGTAGAGCGAGACCAAAGCCTCGAGGGTCGGCTTGTGTGACGCGTCGACGCCGAGCGCCTTCTCGAAATTGTTGATCGCTTGCTTGGCCTGCGCCTGCTCGCGCTTGATGCACCCGAGCTTGTAGTAAACCTCGGCGCGCGGCTCCAACTCGTCTTCACCGAGCGACGTCAGGACCTTCTGATAGTTGGTGAGCGCAGAGCCCCAGTCCTTCAGACGGAAGCTGACCTCTGCCAACCCCTTGATCGTGGCCTGATCGGTGAGATCGAGCTGGTGCGCCGCTGTGTACGCCTTGAGCGCTTTGTCGTCCTTCGCGAGCGCGGCGCATACCATGCCGAGCTTGTTCTGGAGATCGTGTTGCTCGCTGCGTTCGCGCTTTCCGCTCTTGCGAACGAGCATGTCGAGCAGGGCTTCGGCCTTGTCCCACTGCTCGGTGTTGACGTACTCGGTGGAGAGCGGAAGCGCGGCGTCTTCGTTCTCCGGATCTGCCTCGTTCGCCGATTGCCACGCGAGCACAGCGCTGTCGTGCTCGCCGAGCATCTCGTCGCGGAGCTTGCCGAGGTCCACCAACAGACGCGCGCGCTGTCGCGGCGCCTGCGTGTAGCTCTGCTCTTGGTCGAGGTACTTCGCGGCCTTGTCGTAGTCGCTGTCGTCGATCGAGATCTGTCGCAGCGCCGCGAGCGACGGGATGTGCGAAGGATCGAGGTCGAGCGCCATCTCATAGCGGTCGCGCGCGGCGACGCGATCACCGAGCTTCTCGTCGAGCGATTTACCGATGCGGTAGTACGCCTCGACGCGCTGCTTGCTGTCCTGCGTGAGGTCCGCGACGCGAGCCATGTAGTCGATGGCCTGCGCTGCGTCGCCCTGCTTCTCGTAGAGCTTGCTGAGCGCCTCGAGCGCAGGAAGGTTCGACTCGTCGAGGTCGATCAGGTTTCGGTATGCGTCGATGGACTTCTCGGCATCCTCGATCTCATCCGAATAGACCTGCGCGATGAATCCGTAGTTCTCGACCTTGGTCTTCTTGTCGCTCGTCGCGGTGATGTGCCGCTCGTACGCGCCGACGAGCTCGTGCCACTGCCGCAGCTTGCGGTAGCAGCGCTCGAGCGCGAAATACGCGTCCTCGTGGTTCGGATCGATCTCGAGCGCCTGCTCGAGACGAAGCGCCGCGAGGTCCGCCTTGAGGAAGTGCTCCTCTTGGAGGTTGGCGAGGTGCATCATGAGATCGATGCGCTCGCGCTCGGTGGCGACGACGTCCAGCTGCGACTCGAGGACCTTGATGAGCTCAGGCCACTGCTGGAGCACCTCGCACACGCGCGCTAAGCCGCGCATCGCGTTGAGGTTCGCCGGCTCGACGTTGAGCGCCTCGCGGTAGACCTGTGCTGCGCGCGTCGGATCGGTGAGCGTCGTCTCGTAGAGCGAGCCGATGCGCAGCTTGGTCTGCGCGATCTCCGCCGGCTCGGTGAGCGCTGCGGCCTTGCGCGTGAGCACGTCTGCGAGCTCTTTGTTCTGGCCGCGCGTAGTGTGGATGCGCTCCAGGCTCTCGAGCGCCGGGACGAACTGCGGATCGACCTCGAGCGCGCGCGTGAAATAGGTGACGGCTTGGTCGGTCTGGTTCATTTGCTGATCGAGCAGCTCGCCGAGCTCCGTGAGGATCTCTTTGCGATCGAGATCTCCCACTGCGACGTCTAGCGCGCGGGTGAGAGTCGCGCCGAGCTGCTGCCAGTTCGCGCTCTTGCGATAGAGCTGGCCCATCTGGCGCAATGCTCCGACGTTGTTCGGGTCGAGCTGGACGATCTGCGCGTAGTACGGCTGGGCGTACTCTGGGTGCCCGAGGTCGTCGCCGTACCATTTGGCCAAGTGCAAGCAGAGGCGGATCTTCTGATCGGACTCCGTCTGCTCCTTGAGCCAATCGTTCGCGGTCTTGATGACCTCGTTCCAGCGGCCCGTCGCCTGCGCCATGCGCTCGAGGTACCGCGCGGTGTCGCGATCGTGGAAATCCTCCGCGAGCGCGTTGATCAGGGCGTCGAGCGCTTGGTTCTTGTCGTCGAGGTTCTCCTCGAAGACGCGTGCGATCTCGCGCAACAGCTTCGTGCGATCGGCTGTCTCTTCACGTGTGTCCAGGCGCGCGAGGTACAGCTCCACGAGCGGCTCCGATCGCGCGGCGGCGGTGTGGAGCTTCTCCAGTTCCAAGAAGGCCTCGTCGTGGCCGGCGTCGACCTCGAGGATCTTCTGATACGCGGTGGTCGCGCTGTCTGGCTCTTGGACAGTGTCCTTCCAGAGCGCGGCGACCTGACGATACTCTTCGATCTTCTGGGCTGGGTCTTCGAGCGCGGCAGCTCGCTGCATCTTGACGTCGATGACGTCGGTCCACTTCTCTTCGGAGCGATAGATCGCTTCGAGCGCGTCGATAGCCTCGAAATCAGCCCCAACCTCGAGCAGCTTGCGCCAAGCATCGGCCGCGTCGAACGGCTGAGCGAGCTGTGTACCGTAGGTCTTTCCAAGCTCTCGGAAGACCTCCTTGAGCTCTTCGGCGTCCAGCATCGCCGCGGCGCGATCGACGATCTGATGGAGCGCCGTGACGAGCTCGTTCGGATCGTTCGCGCGCCTGCGAATCGCGGCGACCGCGCGCAACGACGCGAGGTTGGCGAAGTCGATGTCGAGGACGCGATTGTAGTCCTCGAGCGCCATCTCATCGCGCTGGAGCTGATCGGTGAAGACGCGCGCGCGACGCGTGAGGATGTTCACGCGCGTGTCGTCGTCCGTCGCCGTCTCGGTTTGTCGCTCGAGGATCTCCACGAGCTCGCGCCACATGGTTTGTCGCTCGTAGAGGTTCGCGAGCGCACCGAGCGCCTCTGCGTCTTCTCCGCGCAGATCGAGGACGACCTTCCAAGTGTCGATCGCACGCTGCGGATCGTTGAGTCGATCGGCCGCGAGGTGAGCGATCTTCGCGCGGATGTCGGCCTCGGCCGAGTCTCCCGACGCGTTCTCGAGTTCGCGCTCGTAGACGCCGCCGAGCAGCACCCACTCTTGCTTCTGCTCGTAGATCCGACCGAGCGCTGCGATCGCGCCCTCGTGAGCCTTGTCGAGCTCATCGAAGACACGTCGATACACGCGAGTGGCGCTGTCGATGTCCGCGAGCCGAGTCTCGTAGATCTCACCCAGGCGAGCGTGCAGATCAACGAGCTCTAGCGGCTCACCACCGGCCTTGATGCGCTGCTCGAGCGTCTGCGCGAGCTCAGGCCAAGACTCGATGGCTTGGTAGATGCGGTCCACGTTCGCGAGCGCGTCTTGATCGAGCGGCTCGACCGTGAGCACGTATTTGTATGTCTCCTCGGCCTTGGTGATATCGCCGAGATCATCCTCGAAGGTCTTGGCGAGTCGCTTGCCGATGGTGCATTGAACGACCGGATCGGCGTGCGCGCCAAGGACGTCCGCGTACGCGTTCGCCAGTGTCTCGAATCCGCCATCGACGACGCCTGCCAAACGCGGTGCCTCGTCTCCGCTCTTTTCGTCGAGCGGATACTCCTTGAGCGCGCGTATGAAGACCTCGAGCGCCGCAGGGCCGTCGAGCAGCTTCTCTTCCGCGAGCTCGGCGATTTGGTAGTACGCGGCGAGTCGATCTTCTTTGCCGCCTTTGCCGCCTTCGTTCGCATCGACCGGGATGTGAACGAGCTGCGCCTCGTAGACGCGCCCGAGCTTCTCCCATTCACCCATGCCGCGGTAGAGCGGCTCGAGGAGCTCTCCGATTTCCAGCTGCTTGGTGCCAGCTGCGAAGAGCGTCTCCAACGCGGTCAGCGTCGCTTGATGCTCGGGCGCTGCGTTCAACACGTCGCGATACGCGGCGATCGCTTGACTGAGATCTGCGAGCTTCGACTCGAACACTTGGCCGAGCCGATACTTGAACTCGAGGATCTCGTCCGGCGTCTGGCCGATCTCCGCCTCGCGAGCGAGCACGATAGCGAGATCGCTCCATCGCTCTGTCATCGTGAAGAGTCGATCCAGGGACTTGATCGCGCTCTGGTTCTCTGGATCCGCTTCCATCACGCGGCGATAGCGACCGATCGCTGCGTCGACGTTCTCGAGCTGTAGCTCGTAGATGTTCGCGAGGCGTAGTGCGAGCTCGACGAAGCGCTCGACGTTGTCCGTGAGTTTGTCTAGCTCCGCGTCGTACAGCGTCGCGACATCGGGCCAGCGGTTGACGACCATGGCGAGCCGCTCGAGATTTCCGAGCGTGTCCGTGTTCGAGTTGTCGAGCGCGAGCGAGCGGGCGTACGTGTCGAACGCAGAGGCGTGGTTGTCCATCGCGTCTTCGTAGAGGCGCGCGATGCGGTGCAAGAGCTCCACCTTCTGGAAGGGATCCTGCGAGTGCTGCACCTGCACTTCGTGCACGCTGACGAGCTTGGGCCAGTCCGTGGCGGCTTCGTAGACGGGCTCCAGCACCGCGGCGGCGCCGAGCGGGTCCTTGTCACCGCCCTTGATGCCCTCGAGCGAGCGCAGCGTCGGCTCATGATCCGACTGCTGCGTGAGGATGTCTCGGTACAGCTCGATCGAGCGCGCGACGTCTTCGAGGCGCTTCTCGTAGAGCTCGGCGATCCGGTACTGGAAGCTCACGGCCTCCGCCGGATCTCCCGTCATCTCGCTCTCGCGCGTGAGCACGCTCAAGAGCTCGGTCCAGTTCTGCGCTTGCTCGTAGAGCACGTCGAGGCGCGACAGCGCTTGGAGATCATCGGGGTCGAGCTCGAGGATCTTCTGATACGTGTCGATCGCCTTCACCACGTCGCTGAGCTCGCGCTCGTATACGGCGCCGACCTGATAGTAGATGCGCTTCTTCTCGTCTGGATCAGCGACGAGCTCGGCCTTCTTCGAGTAGACGACGAGCTGCTCGGCCCAACGTCCGAGTCCGAGGTAGCGCTTGATCAGCGCATCGAGCGCTCGCAAGTCGTCACCGTCGAGCTCGAGGATCTTGTTGTAGACGGCGATCGCCGCTTCGGCTTGCTCGAGGACGTCCTCTTCGATCGCCGCCGATTGGAAGAGCGCGTCCTTCTTCTCTTGTGGCTCGTCGAGGATCGCAGCCTTGCGCTGGAGGATCAGCGACAGGTCCGCGTAGCGCTCGGCCGTTCGGAACAAGCGCTCGAGCGCCTCAGCGGCGGCGAGGTTCATCGCGTCGATCTCGAGCACCTTCTGATAGCGGGCAACCGCCGTTTCAAAGTTGCCGAGGTCCTCCTCGTACACGCGCGCGCTCATCGAGAAGAGAGCGCTCGCGAGCGTCGGGTCTTCGAGCGAGGCTGCGAGATCCTCGTACACTTTGGCGAGGTCTGCGAAGCGACTGGTCGCGCGCGTCACGCGATCGATGCTCTGCTGCGTCGTCTCGTTCGCCGGATCCTCCTTCAGCGCACGCGCGAGCGTCGTGAAGGCTTGGTTGAGATCTCCCGCTGCGTCTTCGTAGAGCTGCGAGACCTGATGCAGGAGCTCGACCTTGCGCCCGACATCGTCGGCCCTGCGCACTTGCACCTCGTGCACTCCGATGAGCTTGGCGTAGTCGCCGATCTGCCGGTAGAGCGGCTCGAGCAGGTCTGCGATCACGAGCTCGTGTGCGGGCTCTTTACCGAGCCGTTCGAGCGCCGCTAGCGCCGACGCGCTTGCTGGATCGCGTTCGAGCACTTGCCGATAGCCCTCGATCGCGACCTCGACCTGTCCCATCTCGCTCTCACGAAGCGCGGCCAAGCGGAGCATCAGCGCGAGCTGCGCCTCCTCGGTCGACGCGAGCGCGAGCTGCGCTTCGAGGTTCTCCGCGAGGTCGGTCCACATCCCCTGTCGCGTGAACAACGCGTCGAGGGCGGTGAGCGCTCGCTGGCTCGTGGGGTCGCTCTCCAGCACCTTCTTGTAAGAGAGGACAGCGTCCTCGGGCTTGCCCAAGCGCTGGTCTTGCACGTCCGCCATTTGCACGTAGAGCTGCTCGCGCGCGTCCGGATCGCTCGTCTGATCGATGCGTCGAACGACGACGCCGATCAGATCGTTCCAGCGCTCGGTCCTAGCGACGAGCAGCTCGAGCGCCGCGAGGGCCTCAGCGTCGCTCGCGTCGATCTCGAGTACGTGAGCGTAGCCAGCCGCCGCTTCGTCCACCAACCCGAGTCGCTCGTCGATCGCCGCGACCTTCATCCAGTACTCGCGCGCGAGCGTGGCGTCGGAGAGCTCTTTCGCGATGGAAGTATAGAGCTCGACGAGCTGTTTGTAGCCGTTCGACTGCTCGGCCACTCGCTCGATCTCGGTGCGCGTCTCGGTGAGCGCGGGCTCGTCTTTGAGTGCGCGCGCGAGCGCATCGAAGCTCTTGCCAAAATCATTGGCGGAGTCGCTCGAGATGCGCGCGACCTTGCGGAGCAGCTGCACACGCTTCTGAACGTCACTCTCGCTGGCAGCGAGGATCTCCAACGCGCCGATGAGCTTGTTCCAATCTCCGCGCTCCTCGTAGATCGACTCGAGGATGCTCGCGGCTTCGCTCTTGAGCGAGTCGTGGGTGAGCAGCGCTTCGAGCGCCGCCTTCGCGCCCTCGTGACGTGCGTCCACGAAGAGGATCTCTCGGTAGTTCTCGAGTGCCCCCGCGGCGTCGCTCAAGTGCTTCTCGAGCGTTTGGCCGAGGCGATACTTCAGATCAACGAGCTCCGCCTCCGAGACGTCGATCTCGATGCGTCGTCGCAGCACGTCCACATACGGTTCCCAGCGCTCCAACTGTCGATAGAGCACGTCGAGCGCAGCGAGCGCCTGCCCGTCCGTGGGCTCGTCTTCCAGCACGGCGAGGTAGGTGGTGATCGCCTTCTCGACGTCCTTGATCTCCGTCTCGAAGAGCTTGGCGATCTCGAAGTTGATGTTCTTCTTTTGCGTCGTGTCCACTGCGAGATCGCGGCGTTTCTCGTAGACCTCGAGGAGCTCCGAGAAACGGCCCGTCTGTCGATACAGACGCTCGAGCGCAGCCAACGCGCCCTCGTTCTCGCCGTCTGCTTCGTAGACCGCGCGATAAGCGGCGAGCGCCTCGTCGATCTTGCCGACCTCCTCGGTGAGCACGCGACCGAGCTTCAGCCGGAGCATCACCGCGAGATCGCGGTTGCCGTCCGCGTCCGCAGTGGCGATCGCGCGGTTGTAGCTCTCGATGAGCTTCTCCCAACCTGCCGTCGCCTTCGCGGCGCGCTCCACGTCGGAGCACGCTTGCTCGTCATGCGGAGCGATCTCGAACGCAGACAGGTAGCGATCGAACGCGCGCTGTAGATCCTTGACCTTGCCCTCGTAGAGCGCGGCGACCTCACGCAGGAGCGTGAGCTTGAGATCTGGATCCTGCTCGTGGCCGAGCTTGACCTCGATGGCGTTCGCGAGGCTCTTGCTGTTGTTCACCGCAGTGTAGATCGGGATCAACGCCTCGGCGGCGCGCAGGTTGTTCGGCTCGAGTTCGAGGACCTTCTCGTAGGACTTGGCAGCACGATCCGTCTTCTGCTTTTTGTCGGCCCAAAGCTCGGCGATCTTGAAGAGCATGCCGATCTTGGCCTCGGCGCTTGGCTCCTTCGCCTCTTGCTGCTCGAGGACGCGGATGAACTCGTCCCACTTGCCGCTCTCGGCATAGAAGACTTCGAGGTCGTCCCATCGGCCGAGCGCGAGGTACTTCTTCTTGAGCGCCTCTTGAGCTTTGCGATCGTTCGGATCGAGCGTGAGCAGCGTGCGCCACGCAGTGACCGCGCCTTCGTCGTTGTTGAGGCGATCGCCGTAGATCGTTCCAAGCTTGTTGAGGATCTGGATCTTCTGCGCGGAGTCGTAGGTGACCTCTGCTTGCTTCTCGAGCACCGCTGCGAGTTGCTCGAACTCCTTGCTGCGCTCGTACAGCTGGCTCAGCGCGCCGAGAGCGTCGACGTTCGAGTCGTCGTTCTTCAACACCTCTTGCCAAAGCTCGATGCAGACCTCGGGCTTCTTCACGCGCTCTGTGGCGAGCTTTGCGATCTCGTGGAACTTCGCCGCGCGCTCTGCGCCTTGAGGCAACGCATCGGCTTCGCGTCGCTGCAGACCAAGGAGCTTCTCCCAGTCGCGGCGCTTCTCGTACATCTGGCGCAGGTAGTCGATCGCCGTCGTGTTATCCGGCTCGATTTGAATGACGGCTTCGTACGCCTTCACCGCTTCTGCTTGGTTGGCAAACTTGCCAACATAGAGATCAGCAGCCTTCATGTAGAGGCTGACCTTCTCCGCGTCGTCCGGCACCA
The DNA here is from genome assembly GCA_025362165.1 of Myxococcales bacterium. Taxonomy (GTDB): domain Bacteria; phylum Myxococcota_A; class Polyangia; order Polyangiales; family Polyangiaceae; genus JANYHY01. The sequence continues at coordinate 9,367 of JANYHY010000792.1, forward strand.
TCGTCGCGAGCTGCAGGATGGTCTTCACGTACTCGTTGAAGCGCTTCGCGGCCTCTTGCTTGTCTGCGGTGGCGCGGAGCTCTGCGATTTTGCCTTCATCCACAGAGGCTGGCGCGGCCGGAGCAGCGACTGCGGCCGGCGGAGCTGGAGACGCTGCGGCCTCGGGCGCTGCGGCTTCAGGCGGTGCAGGAGAGGTGGCACCAGTCGGCTCTGCGTGCAGCGGTTCGGGTGTGAGCTGCGGCATCGCGTGCGCTTCCGCGGGAGGCGGCGTCACTTCGGCGCGGGGCGTAGCGACTTCGCTCCCCGGACCCTTCGAGAGCGTCTCGCCGATCTGCTGCTCGAAAGCGCGGACCTGCGGGTGCTCGGGCATCACCTGACTGAGTCGCTCGAAGACGGTGCGTGCGCGGCTCAAGTTGCCGAGCTCACGCCACGCGATCGTGCCCGCTTGCGCGAGTAGGAACGTCAGTTCGCCGTTCTCTCCGGCGTGCGTCACTGCCTCTTCAGCGAGACCGAGAACGCGGTTCCAATCGCCGCCCTTCTTGCCGTACGCGTCGCGCAAGAAATGGAACGCGGCCTCCAGCGAGCTGTCGAGCTTGAGCGCTTGCTCCAAGAAGCGCGTGCCGACCTCGACGTTCTGGTGGCGCGCGACCCAGCGAGCTCCGAACGCGAGCGCGAGCGCGCCGCGTGTCTTGCGATCGGCGATCGACATCAGCAGCTCGGTCTGCGTGGCTTCGAGGAGATCGAGCTTTGCGGCCTCGGCGAGCATGCCTTCGTAGGTCGCTGCGGCTTGCCGGTTGAGAGGGTTCGCCGTGTACGCACGCGCGAGCATCGACTCGAGCTCTTCAGGCGCGAAGCGACGAGCGATGCGCGCAGCCCGCATGAACAAACGAGACTTCGCCACGCCATCCGGTAGCTCGGTCGTCGCGCGGATCAGCGCAGCGACGTGCTGCTGCCATGAGCCGCTCTCGGCCTGCACGTCTTCGAGGCAACCGCTCGCCTCTTTGTTCTCGCCACCGCTCGCCGCGAGGCTGCGCGCGTAAGTCGCGGTCGCTTTGTCGTAGTCACCGCCGTCGGACAATACGTCGCCAAGCTCGAGCAGCAGAGCGCTCGCCTCGGGTCCGCTGGTCACGGCCTTGAGCTCGAGATCGAGGAGCTTCTGCACCATGTTCAGCTTGCCGAGATCCCAGTAGATCCCACGCGCCGCCTCGAGGCTCTCGATGAGCGCCGGGTTCAGTTTGTACGCGTCTTGGAAATGCTTGAGCGCCTTGACGCCCAAGAGGAATTTCCCCTCGAGCACTCGGCCGAGCCGGAGATGGTAAGCAGCCTTGGCCGCGGCTTCACCGGTGCCGGCGATGCCTTTCTCGAGCTCTTCGACCAGCGTCTGCCAGTCGCGCACGTTCTCCAGGTACGAAATTCGCTCGTGAAGGTCCATGGATCCTCTGTCGCTTCTGACGACAATGCGCAAATCCCCAAACGGGGACGTCGGTCCCTACGCGATTTTGCCGCGCATGGACGTGCCGGGTTGAGCGGCGAATGAATGCCAACGGTAACAGAGCGCGCGCGCGAAGTGAGCGGCGATCTTACGATGAAAGCGGCTGTAGGGTGGCCAGGTGGCCGACACTCCCACGCTACGCTTACCCTAACAGAATCGCGTTTGACCACACCAGAGGCACGATCACGATTTGTCGTCTCCCGTACCCTGCTAGCCGAAGACTCACGGCGCCGCGCTGCCCTCGACGCCCTTGAGGAGCTCCTGCGCTTGGGTGCACTCATCGGCGTATCGAGCCGCCGCGCCGCCCTTGCAGATGATCTTCTGGAAGTTCTTCAGGTTGCTCACCGCGCCGCTCGTGTTCTTCGGGCTGATGCGCGTGTAAGCGGCGCCCAAGTTGAAGAACGCGATCTGCTGGCCCTTCTCGGCGCAGGTGCCGCAGGCCTTCTTCGCGGTCTCGAACTCCTTGACCGCGCCGTTCCAGTCACCCTTGCGCTCGTAGATTTCGCCGTAGAGCGTGTGCACGTTGAAGCTGCCGGCCATCCCTGGCTTCTCATTGGCGAGGGCCTCTTTGATCACGCTCTCGGCCTCGGGCAAGAAGCCCAGACGGATGTAGAGGTCCGAGAGCGGCACGTAGAAGTTGAGCTCGTCCGGCTTGAGCTCGATCGCCTTCGTCATGTGCTCGAGCGACTCTTTCTCCTGATCGAGGTGGAGATAGACGTTGCCGAGATCGAAATGCGGGTCGGCGTAGTTCGGGTCGAGCTTGGCCGCGGTCTCGAGCGGATCCTTTGCGTCGGCCCACATGCTCGGCGTCTTGTCCGCCTGCTGCACCAGCGCGTAGCCGTGGAGGTAGTAGTAGTCCGCGTGCGTCGGCGCGAGCTTCTCGGCCTTCGAGCACGTGAGCGCGACCTTGTCCCACTGCTCCTTCTTTTGGTACGCCGTCGCGAGCTTCCAGAGGATGCGATAGTTCGAGGGGTCGAGCTGCGTCGCTTGCTCGTACTTGCTGATGGCGTCGTCGATGTTGGCGCCGCGTGACTTGTCACCATCGTTCGCGAGGTTGACCGCTTCGATGTTGTTGCGGCTGCAGGCACTCGCGAGCGAGAGAGCCACCACCGCGCCGACCATCATCACCCGTTTGAACATGATCTCTCCGTACGTTGATCTCGCCATTCACGCAGCGAGCCGCGACGAGCGGGCAGTCTAGAGGCGTTTATCGATCGCTGTAAACGCCTTGAAGCGTTTTTTTCGAGGGCACAAAACCGCAGAGGCGAAGCCAGTTGGCCTCGCCTCCGCGTGATTAGTTGACTTATCAACTGGTCAGTCGCCAGCCTCGCCGGGCGCGAAGATGATCGGGTAGACGACGGTGACGATGCCGCCTTCGGGTTGCGGGAACGAGAGGTTCTGGAAGCCGCGGACGACGCACTGCACGACCGTCTGATCCGGAATCTCCGAGCCGCCATCCTGTGCGGTGGAGACGGCGCCTGTGCGATCGATGACGAACTTGATCGACACGCGTCCGGCGAGCGCCGGGTTTGAGCGAAGCCCCGACTCGTAGCAGAGCTTGAAGCGACCGAAGTTCTGCCGAACGATGCGCTGGATGACCTCTGGCGGGAGGCGGCCGTTGACTTGCGTCTGACCTTGACGGAGTGACGGCGGCTTGGGCGCGTGGTGACCGCCGAGGCGGCCGTGACCGTTGCCGAAGCCTTGTCCCGTGCCGGTGCCGGCGCCGTGACCGATCGTTCCGATGTTGCCGAGGCCGATACCTTCGCCACGACCACCACCGCCCTCGCCAACGCCGGAGAGGCCGAGACCGCCTGCGCCGAAGGAGTCGCCGATGGCGTCACCCCACATGTTGCCGCGCGCGCTCATCGGATCATTTCCGAGCGAGTCCTCACGACCCCAAGGTGCGGTCGGTGCGTTCGGGTCTGCGCCGGCTGCCGTGTTGAGCAGACCGATCATTCCGAACTCTGCAGCCTCTTTGATCGCCGCTTGTCGCGCGATGTGAGGATCTTGATTGTCTTGCGGACCTTGCACGCCGAACTTCATGCCGGTCTTGTTGGTGTTGGGATTTCCCATCGAGCCCTCTTCGCCTTTGGCGCGAGTGCCCGTTCCACCTTCTTTTTGATCGGCGTTGTTGTCGGTGACCTCTTCGGTGTCCTTCTGCTCTTGCTCACGCTCTGCTTCTGCGTTGAGCAAGTGTTGCATCTTCAAGATCATGTCGCGATCGAGGGCTTCGCTGTCGTCAGAGCCCAAGTTCGGCATAAAGAAGAAGAGCGAGGCGAGGATGCCGATGTGCATCAAGAACGACAAGCCCGTGTACATGTAGCCGGCCGGGTCGAAGCTCGAGAACGCGCCCATCGGAGGCGCCTTACCGGCATTGCCCGCGGTGATCTGGAACGTGAGGCCCGTCGCGAGCTCTTGACGGAGCTTGCCACCAGGCGGAAGCGCGAACTCGTGCGCGCCGCTCAAGTTGCTGCTCGGCCGCGCGCGACCGCTCGAGATCAAGTCCGCGAGCGTCACTCGACCTTGGCCGGGGATGTCGACCCAACCCGTGGAGTTCGGGAGGATCATCACCGTGCCGCCGAGGAGGACGACCGGCGCCACAGTGGTGCCGAGCACTTCGGTCGGGACGAAGAAGTTGTAGAGCCGCGCCTTCGCGGACTTCTTCATCATGTAGCCAGCGAGCGTGAGCGTCGCGCCAGTCATGAAGCCGTACTCCATCAAGCGCTCGGCCTTCGCGATGTCTTCGCGCGCCTGAGTGTCTTCGCCGATGATGAACTGCTTGTTGGACGTGATGTTCTCCGCATGCAGGACGTTCGAGTCCCAGATGACCTCGACCTCGACTGCCGCGATGTGAGTCTGTTCGACCTCATCGGGGTTCACGTCGGGGCCGCTCTTGACCATCTGATAGGTGTAGCTGCCAGGCGGCGCGTTCGGATCGACGTCCATCGCAGTGGCGGCGACCGGCGCAGCGGTCGAGGCGAACGGGCTCGCGCTCACCGGCAGTCA
>JANYHY010000795.1 GCA_025362165.1 Myxococcales bacterium
GCTCGTCCTCGTGCATGGGTCGTCCATGTGCGACGGACAGTGGCGACGACACCAGCACGATCACGGCACCGCTCTCGGCCCGCTAATCGGTTATCAACCGATCTACGTTCAATACAATAGCGGACTACACATCTCGACCAACGGCGCGGAGCTCGCGGGGTTGCTCGAGCAGCTCGTAAGCTCGTGGCCTGTGGACGTGGAGGAGCTCGCGTTCCTGGGTCACAGTATGGGCGGCCTGGTCGCGCGGAGCGCTTGTTTCTCGGCCGAACGTGAGCGGCACACGTGGCGGCGCAAGCTCCGCAAGATGGTTTTCTTGGGCGCGCCTCACCACGGCGCACCACTCGAACGCGGCGGCCAGTGGCTACACTTCTTGATCGGGATTAGCCACTACAGCGCGCCGCTCGGGAGGCTCGCCAAGATCCGGAGCGCGGGGGTCACCGACCTACGATTTGGAAACGTGCTCGACGAGCACTGGCGAGGATTGGATCGGTTCGCGCTCGGCAAGGACAACAGAACGCCGCTGCCGCTGCCGACCGACGTGGAGTGTTTCGCGATCGCCGGGACCACCTCTACGACGATGACTGGGCGACTGCGGGGCGACGGGCTCGTCCCGATCGGCAGCGCGCTTGGAGAGCATGCGCGCCCCGAGCTCACGCTGGACTTCCCCGAGGAGCGCCGCTTCATCGCGCTGGGGACAGGCCACTTGGACTTGCTCGACAGCCCGCTCGTCTTCGAACGCTTGCGCGAGTGGTTCGACTCAACTGGGGCGTGCCAACGGCACTCCACCTAGCGTTGACGTCCGCCGAAGGCGGCATCAATTTGTCGTGCCATTGCCATGATAAATGGGTCTATGGTGCGGTTGATGAGGTCGAACATGGGGATGAGTCGTGCGTGGGTGTTGGTCGTCGCGGCGTTGGCTGTTGTGGCTTGTAAGAAGCCAAACGCGGGCGACCCGTGCAAGACGGATGGCAAGCAGATCTGCGTCGACAAGGCATCGTCGATCGTCTGTGTCGACAGCAAATGGGAGGCGCTTCCCTGTCGAGGCGTCACGGGCTGCATGACGACCGCGGGCGACGTGAGCTGCAGCAACGAGTCCTACAACGACGGTGAGCCGTGCGACATCACGAGCGACAAGTTCGAGTGCGGGCCCGACAAGAAGTCCATGGTCAAGTGCGAGGGCAAGCACTGGAAGCTGAGCGACAAGTGCCTCGGTCCGGCCGGCTGCGTCTCCAGCGCGAGCGAGGTCAACTGCGACGACAGCGTCTCCGAGATCGCCGCGCCGTGCTTTCCCGAGGGTGATCCGGCGTGCTCTGTCGACGGCAAGCAGATGTTGAAGTGCAAGGACAGCAAGATGGCCGCTCACCTCAACTGCCGCGGCGCGCACGCGTGCCGCAAAGTAGCCGACAAGATCGACTGCGACGACTCACTCGCGCTAGTCGGCGACCCTTGCGTGGACGACGACGACCCTGCGTGCAGCGTCGACAAGAAGTCGATGCTCAAGTGCAAGAGCACGAAGATGGTCGAGGCCAAGAAGTGCAAAGGTGGCTGCACGGTCATGCCCGACACCATCGAATGCAATTAGGGCGGCGTTTTGCGCCGATACCTTCGCGATACCTTCGTCGGAATCGTCACCGTACAGGAGTACGGTTCCTCATCCGCTCCTTGGTCTCGCTCGGTCTCGACGCAAACCGCCACCCTAATTGGTGCTTGCGCTAGGTCATCATTTCTAGGGTCGTGCGTGTGTAGCGGGCGGCTAGGGCGAGTGTGTCTTCGGCGCCGGTGGGGGTGCGGGCTACGGGCGGAGCGACTTCCATGATGTCACCGGCCTCGATGCCGATTTCGCGACCTAGGCGTTCGATCAGCTCGATGACGAAGTCTGGCTCGAGGCCATTGCCCTCGGGGGTTCCAGTCGCGTTGGCAAAGCGCTCGTCGGTGCCGTCGATGTCGTTCGAAAAATAGACGGAGCGCACGCCCGTCGCCTTCACGTGATCCAAGATCACGTCGAGGGCGCGCTTGGGGTCTCGCAAGCACTCGTCGGCCCAGATTTGGCGCACTCCGCGCGTTCTCTCCCAGTGCGCGCGGTCGTGTCGAGTCGCGCGGATGCCGACCTGCACCATGCGTCCGTTGCCGCCGATGAGGGCGTTGGCGTGGTGAGACCAAGTCGCAAAACAAATGCGGACGCCGAGCCGCTCTTCGAGGAGATCGGTGTGCGCGTCGATCTGCACGATGCCGAATCCAGGACGCGCTTGGTGCAGCGCGCGCGTCACGGGCCACGCACAAGAGTGGTCGCCGCCGAGCACGAACGGCTTGGCTTTTGGCGCGAGCTCGAACACGCGGCAGAGAGCGCGCTCGGCGATCGACAGCGGCGACACGGGCAAGTCCGCTCCGTCTTCGTCGTACATCGCGCGGCGAGATGCGGCGATCTGCGATGACGCGAGCATGTCGTCATGGAGAAGCTGGGGCACGACGAAGACGTCGCCGATGTCGATGATGCCGCGCGCCGCGCACCATGGCCTCCAATCGCCGTCCTTCAAGAGCGCCGCGCGGATGTGCTGCGGGCCCACGTTCGCGCCGCGCAAGAAGCCCGCGCCCACGTCCGACGGGACGCCCATCATCACGACGCGCGCCTCGTGAACGCGATCGATCGCCGCGTGAAAGCTCTCGCGCACCTCGGACTCGCTATTTGCAGAATACAACTTTCGCTGCATCGCCTCCTGCTCCGCCTTGCCAGTGGAGACGACATACAGCCCTCCGCCGGCGGGTCGAAGCATCGTCCTTAGCTCGGTTCGCGCGTCCATCTCGACGGAGCCTAACTCTTCCTCGCGGCGACTGGGTGCGTTAGTCAGGCGGTATGAAACGGGCGGGCTCGAGTGTTGTGGCTTCTGTGACTGCAGTGCTGATCTCGATCATCCCGACGTCTGGCTGCACCGTCGCCAACGCGCAGTGCGACTGTGCGGCGCCGAACATCTCGCTGCATGTACCCTCCACGCTCGTCCAGCCATCGAACACGTTGGTGGCGAGCGGCGCCGGTTGCCAGGGCGCCACCGCGACGTGCACGCAGAAGAGCGGCAACGGCTGCTTGACGTTCTCGATCGCGCCAATCGCTTCGGGCAACTGCCACATCGATCTGACGCTACCGACCCACACGTTCACGACCGACATCATGATCAAGCGCGCGTCCGGGTGCTGCGCGGGGCTGTATCCGGATCCTGTGGGCGCTGGCGAAGTCCAAGTCACGAGCCTCCGATGAGGGCGCGCGCCGCTGTCGCAGCGCTGGGCGTCGCGCTCGCGATCGCGTGTGGCGGCAAGAACGGGGGCGATCCGCTCTCACCGAAGAAGTCGCTCGTGACAGCTCCCACTCCCGACGCGGGATTGGACGCAGGGACCTCGCTGCGATCGGTGCTCGTGACCACGCTGACGGAGCGCGCGGTGGGACCGTTCCTCGCGTGGAACGGCGACGGCGGGATGGTGGCGTGGGTCGGCGGCAAGACCGGCGCGCGCGTGGTCATTGTCTCGCCGATCGACGCGAGCGGAGCGCCGCACGGTTCATCTAGAGTGATCGCGAACGTCCCGACCGACGCGAGCTCCCTCGTCGTGCGGCGCGCGACGACCGACGGCAAGCCGCGATACCTCTTGGCGTGGACGACGCTGAGCGACAACGGTGAGTCCGTCGTGACGGCCACTGTTGACGCTGATGGCGCGTCGCTCGCGCAAGCGTCCACGGTCGCGCAGACCACGGACGACGTCGTGTGGACTGAGCTCATCCCGACCGATCGCGGCGCTGTGTGCGTGTGGGCTGCGCAGACGAGCGCGGGCGAGGCCAACCTCTTGGCGGTCGCGCTCGACCCAACGGGCAAGCCGCGTGGAGTCGCCGGTCCAATCGCGCGCGGTGTCGTCGGCTGGCAAGCGGTGCGTGCGCGTGGAGGCGTTGGCGTGGCCATGGTCCGCGGCGCGCACGCGAAGGGGCCGAGGCCGGTCGGATCGCTCGCGTGGTTGCGGCTCGACGGAGAGGCTCGCCAAGTCGGCGAAGCGCTCACGATCGTCGCGGCCGATGCCGTCGGGGGCGACTTCGACGTCGCGCGCGCCCCAACCGCAGACGGTGATGCGTTCGTCTTCGCGTGGACGGATCGTCGAGGGCAAGATCCCGAGGTCACCGTCGCGGCGCTCGACGCTCACGACAAGCTCACCTCACCGACGACGATCGATGCGCACCGCGGCGGTCATGCGCTCGTTGGGATCAGCGCGAACGACAGCGGCGTCATCGTCAGCTGGGAAGAGGCTCGCAAGCGTGAGCTGTCGCAGCGGCGTGTCTCGTCCGCGCGCCTCAAGTCTTCGGACCTCGGCGCGATCGAGCCCGGAGCCGTGATCGAGCTGCGATCGAGCGGTGCGCCCGAGGTACGCCCCACAGGTGACGGCTTCGCGTGGCTCGCCAACGTGCGCGCCTGCAAAGAGGAGCCGTGCAGAGGCGCGCCAACGCGGTCGAGCTTCCTGCGCATGGATGCGCGCCTAGACGTGCGCGAAGTGCAGATCCTCGACGAGAGCGTTGGGGCAGCTGCCGCGTGGAGCCTGGACTGCGCAGGGGATCGCTGTGCGGCGCTCGTGGCGACGGGAGGAACTGAGACGCGCGTCTCGTTCGTGGACCTCTCTCCGCAGCCGTCTCGCGGCGTCGCGCCGCTCGCGCCTTCACCAAAGTCGCCGCTTCGATCGCTCTCGACGCTCGCTTCGGGCGGAGCCATCAGTGACGTCGCGCAGGTCACTCTCGGGGATGCGCGACTCGTCGCCTCCATGACGCATGACGAGACAGCGAAGACGGACGAGGAGACACTCACAGTCACCGCAGCGCAGGGAGACGCGTGGTCCAAGCCCACCACGCTGTCCACGCACGCGCTCCCCGCAGGGGGCGTCGCGATGGCGGACGCGAAAGACGGAGCGGCCGTCGCGTGGATCTCGCAAGACGGCAGTGACGCGCAGGTGCACGTGGCGAAGGTCGACGCGAAAGGCAAGCGCGTCAAGGACACGCGACTCACGGTCACCCCAGGTGCGAAAGGTGATGTCGCGATCGCCCGCGTTGCAGACGGATTCATCGTCGCTTGGGTCGACGCACGTGACCACAATGGAGAGGTCTACGCGACTCACGTCGGCGCTGACTTCGAGCGAGCGGGGCGCGACGAGCGAATCACGAACGCTGCCGGCGATGCCACCGATCTGGTGCTCGTCACTTTCGCCGACCATGTCCTCGCTGCGTGGGCGGACTCGAGAGAGAGCTCATCCGACGGCTTCGCGGACATCTACGCGGCGGCGCTCGATGGCAAGACCGGCAAGGCGCTGGGCTCGAACGGTCGCGTGCTCGCGACTGCGGCGCACTCGAGATCGCCCTCGCTAGTCGCGCTGCCCAACCTAGTGGGGGGTGGCATAGGGCTCGCTTGGATCGAAGAGGCTCCGGCGAACGCCGGCCCGAGCGACGCCTATGGCGCGATGATCGCGACGCTCGACGGCAACGCCAAGGTGGTTGGAGATCCGAAGCGCCTGCATGTCGCCGTGGACGGGCTCGAGACACGCGTCGCGCTCGATGCGACAGCGACCGGAGTCCGAGGAGTGATCGCCGAGAGCACGCCCGATGAGCTTGTTTTATGGGTGTTTCGAGGTCAGGGCGCTGATGTGAAGACCGCACGTGTCGTCTCGCTCGACGGTCCACCGACGCTCGACGTGGCGCTCGCGCTTGCGCGTGGCGACCTCTATTTTGGGGACGATGGCCCAGACTCCGGCGACGCGCGTTTGCGCCGAGCGACGATCGATCCCGACGCTCCTTAAAAAAACCGCCGAGCTGCGCAACTCGCGACCTACGCGGTCGATAGGACTGCGAGGAGTAATCATGGACAATCGCATTCCCCCATTTCGACCGGACGTTGTTGCGGCTCAGAGCGCCCCACGCCCCACGCCGTCGACCCCCCGGGTCAATTTCTCTGCGGTCCTCGCGCGCGGCGCGAAAGGGCTCGTCGCAGGCGCTGAGGCTGCGCTGAACGTGCTGCCGGGCGGTCCGCTGATGGCAGTCGCGATTCGCGGCGGAGCTGGCCTCGCGGGTTCGAGCACGCCGATGATGAGCGGGCCGTCCAACGGCGCTGCTCGCGGAATGACGAACGCCGAAGGGCCGTCCACTACGGGCTCTCCCACTGGCGGCACTGGCACCCCAAGCGACGGCGGGATCGAGAATTCTCTCCAGCAGTCGCAAGAGATGAACATGTACTACCTGCAGATCCAGGAGCAGGTGAACGCGCAGAACCGCACGTTCTCTGCGCTCTCCAACGTCCTCAAGGCCGAGCACGACACGGTCAAGACGGCGATCGGCAACATCCGTTGAGGGCGAGCCTTGTGCTAGCCTTCTTGCAAGTTCGATGAGCATCGATCGCATCGGAAAAAGCGGCCCACCGCCAGCCACTGGAACGCCGAGCCCGGGCCCCACCGCAGAATCGGGCAAGCCGTTCGAGGTGAAGCGACCGGACGCGACCGCGCCTGTGCACGGGACGACTGGCGTCACTGGCGCCTCACCGCTCGAGCAACTTCAGTCGGGCAAGCTGGACCTCGACGGGTACCTCAACGCCAAGCTCGACCAAGCAACCGCGCACCTCCAGAGCGTCCCCAAGGTGCAGCTCGAGCAGATCCGCGCGATGTTGCGTGAGCAGATGTCGAGCGATCCAGCGCTCGCTGATCTGGTCAATCAGGCGACCGGGCAGGCCGTTCCAGTTCCGGAAGAGTGACGCATGCGCGTGTCTCGGCGCGCGCTCGTGCTCGGTGTGTCGGCGATCGCGTGCTCGAGGCGTGACGGTGGCGTCGCGCCAACTCCGCCGATGAAGCCGACCTCGCCTTCGCTTTTGGGTGACGCAAGCTCCCCGCGTGGACAGGTGGACGTGCTCGAGTGGACGACCGATGGAGTCTCCACGCGCGCCGCGATCATTGCTCCGCGTTGGGGCGGCGCTGAGCGCATGCCCGTGCTCGTGGCGCTGCATGGGCGCGGTGAGGCGGTGAAGTCGCCTCGAGAGGGCGCGCTGGGGTGGCCACGCGACTATGCGCTCGTGCGCGCCATCGAGCGCGTGTGCTCTCCTCCGCTCACCGACGCTGACTACGAAGGCCTGAGCGATCCCGCGCGCCTCCAGCTAGAGAACGAGCGACTCGCGAAGCGCCCGTTTGGCGGCGTCGTCGTCGTGTGCCCACACGTGCCGGATCTTGATCTCAAGAAGGAGTCGGAGGTGGCTGGCTTCGGACGATTCTTGATCGAGGTGTTGCTGCCGCGCGTGCGCAGAGAGACGCGCGCGCTTGATGCGCCGGAGTCCACGGGCATCGATGGAGTGTCACTTGGAGGGCACGTCGCGCTGCGCGTCGGACTCGGCGCGCCCGAGCAGTTTGGTGCGGTGGGTGCGCTGCAAGCCGCGATTGACGACACGCGCGTTCAAGCGCTCACGGATCTCGCGATGGCGGCGCGCGCCAAGCGGCCGAAGCTCTCCTTGCGACTCACAACTAGCCACGACGACTACTACGCGCCGTTCATCCACTCACTGGACGACTCTTGGACGCACGCTGGAGTCGCGCACGACTTCGCCGACGTCCCAGGCCCGCACGACTATCCGTTCAATCGCGGCCCAGGCGCGTACGAGATGATGCTCTGGCACGATCGCGCGCTCGCTCGCTGATCAGAGCCCCAACCACGGTCCGGGCGGTACCGTCTGGCTGCCGTGGCGAACTTCGAAGTACAGCATGGGCCCTGCGCCGTCGTCTCCGACGGTGCCGAGTCGCTCGCCTGCGGAGATGTCGTCGCCGACGTGCACGTCGACCGTCCCGAGATCGCCGCTCACCGTGTAGAAGTGGTCGCCGTGATCGACGATGACGATGCGACCGTAGGCGCCGTAGCGATCCGCGAAGGCGACGCGACCCGCGTACACGGCGCGGACCACTGAGCCGTCAGCGCAGCGGAGCTCGAGGCCAGGACCGTCTGCGCCTTCTCGCCGCGCGGAGCGAACCTCTACGCGTCCCGCGATTGGCATCAGGAGCTTGCCCTTCGCCGCAGCGAACGCGCTTCCAACCGGGTCGTCGCTCGGACCACCGACCGCGACGTAGTCGTTCACCGGTGTGCCTTGCGAAGACTCGAACGCTTTGTCGAACGCAAGGCGCCTGCGCGCCTCGTCTTCCATCGCGACGTGCGCAGCGTCCATCGCGGTGCGCTGGCTGGCGAGCGCCTCGCGATCGCGTGCGACGTGCTCGAGGTTCTTCGTGAGATCCGCGCCATGCGCGCGCAGGTGAGTCTCGTCAGCGAGATCGTCCTCGAGCGTGCGGCGGGCGCGCTCGACGCGCATCGCGTGGGACACGAGCGAGTCGAAGCCTGCACCAACGGGGAGCATCCCCGCGCGCGTGAGCTTGTAATACGAGCGGCCTCGGGACACTGCTCGAGCGTGTACACCGGCGATCTTCGGACCTAGATCGGCGAGCTCCTTGCGCGTCGCTTGGTCCTCGGAGTCGAGATCAGCGATCCGCCTGTCGAGCGCGGCGAGCGCGAGCGCAGAGTCGGGACCCTTCGTCGGGACCCCGGCGTGCGCGCTTGATCCAAGGGCCGCGAACCCGAGCAGCGCGACCACCCCGAGCCTCACACCGTCACCAACTTGCGCAGCCCCATCGACGCCGCGATTGCGCCCAAGAGCGCGCCGGCCAACACCATCGCGACGGCGGCTTGCCAAGGCAGGAACGTGGGCTCGACTCCAAGCATGCGAGCGAGCTCTCCATCCACGCGAGAGCGAACGATCAAGAACATCGCACCAAGCAGCGCGATTGCGAATGACGCACCCACTGCGCCCTGCGCGCTTCCCTCGATCAAGAACGGGCCTTTGACGAAGCTCGGTGTGGCGCCGACCAACTTCAACACCTCGACCTCCGATCGTCGTCGCTGCAGCGCCAGTCGGATCGTCGAGCCCACTACGGCGAGCACGGACGCGAACACGACGAGCGCCAACAACCCAGCAGCGGCGACGCCACCGCTGACGAAGCGCGCGAGGCGATCCGTCCAGGCTTCGTACGTCTCGACGTCCTCGACTGCGGGGAACACGGCGAGCTTCGCCTTGATCGCGGCGAGATCCTCGCGCGTCATCGTGGGCTCGACGTCCAGTTCGAGCGACGCGGGGAACGCGTCCACGGGCAGCGACGCGAGCGTTTCGTTGGACTCCCCGTTTTGCGCGAACTCCGTGCGGGCCTGTCCGCTCGAGACGTAGCGCACTCCGGTCACGCTCGGAGTCTTCGCGAGCGCGGCCTTGAGGTCCTCCACGTCTGCGGCCTTTGCGTCGTCGCGCAGGTAGACCGAGGCGCGCCCCGCGTGACTCCATCTCTCTTGGACCGCGCGTAGATTCACGACGAGCAACAGGCTCGCGCCCAAGCAGACGAACGCGACGGCGAGCGAGAACACCGACAGGACGTGGAGTCGCCACTCGCGCATGATGCCGCGTTTGGCGCGGCGCGTGGTTGCGTTGGAGAAATCGAACATGCGCTCCTCAGAGGGGTAGTGCGTTGTCGTAACCAGGGTCTTCTTGGGCGCTCGGGACGCCAGCGCGAACGTCCACGGCCTTGCCCTCGTCGAGCACGACGATGCGGCGGCGGCGAACCTCGAGCAGCGATCGGTCGTGCGTCGCGAAGAGCACGGTGGTGCCGCTCTCGTGGATCTCCTCGAACAAACCGAGGATGTCGATCGCGAGCTGAGGATCGAGATTTCCGGTTGGCTCATCTGCCAGCAAGAGCGCGGGCTCTCCGACGATCGCGCGCGCGATGGCGACGCGCTGTTGCTCTCCGCCCGAGAGAACGCCCGCCGGATCGTCTCCGCGTCCTGCGAGACCCACTCGCTCGAGCGCCTCACCGACGCGCGACTTGATCAAGCGCGGCGGCAGCCCGAGGACCTCGAGCGCTATCGCCACGTTCTCGAACACGCTCCACGAGTTGACGAGCTTGAAGTCCTGAAAGACCACGCCGAGGTTGCGACGCAAGAACGGGATGGAGTCCGGCGCGAGGCGCGCGATGTCTCGGCCCATGAAGAGGATGCGACCGTCGTCGACCGTGTCGGCGCGATAGAGCAAGCGCAGCAAAGTAGATTTGCCCGCGCCGCTCGACCCTGTGAAGAAGACGAACTCGCCGCGCTCGATGACGAGGTTCATGCCACGCAACACAGGCGAGCCTGGGCGATAGGACTTGAAGACGTCCTCGAACATCAGGATGGGGCGCTGCGCTGCCTCACGGACGAATCGCGCACCCGGACGGAGCATCGGCCTGAAGGCCTTGTCCGCCGGATCATCGGGAACGTGCATGATTACGGCCGTAACAGAGGCCGCGCGAACGGGACAACTTTCGAGCTGTCAGGCCTCGAGACACTCGCTCGGCTGCAAACAGAGGGCTTCGGCCTCGAGCGCCAGGCGGACCGCAGCGGCCGCGTCCTCGGCCGTCGCTAAAGATGACATATCACCCGTCGCCACTGCATGGAGAAAGGCGTGGGCTTGAGCGAGCAACGGCTCTTCATCAGGCACAGCGAGCCATCGACCGTTCTCTGTGAGGCGGCTGGTGAGCAGGTCCGCCTGGTAGATCGCGCCGCTCGCCGTCTCCGCGGAGAGCGTGCGCGTTCGAGCTGGCGCGCGCTGCCACACTGCATGGTCGCCGAAGGAAGCGCCGCGCAGCGTCGTTCCGATCGTCACGCGGTCCGAGTCTCCACGCGCGAACGCGAGCTCCACACGCGAGCGCGAGAGGAATCGAGCCAGATCGAGGTCGTGCACTGCGAGGTTCAGAGTGATCGGTCCGCGCGATGTCGGCATGCTCCGGGAGGTCTTGAGCCAAAGGATCGGGTCGCTCTCCGTCGCGGCGAAGAGCGCGCGAACGGCTGGGTTGAAGCGCTCGGAGTGTCCGGTCGCGAGGACGAGCGCGTTGCTCTTTGCCGTCTGCGCGAGCTGATGAGCGCGATCGGTCGTCGTGCAGATGGGCTTCTCCACGAGGACGGCGAGCCCTGCCTCGAGCGAGAGAGAGGCGAGCGCTGCATGAGTGTCCGTGGGTGTGGCGATGACGACCGCGTCGGAGGACGCGAGCGCTTCACGTGTCGACATCACCGTGCCGCCGATCAACGAAGCCAGGCTCTGCGCCGCAAGCGTGTCCATGTCAACCACTCCAACGACACGCACCGACTCGCAGAGCGCAAACACGCGCGCATGCCGACGCCCCATGACGCCTGCGCCGAAGATCGAGACACGCAACATAGGCTCAGAGGTAGTGCGGATACGCCGTGGTCGCTTCAGCCGACAAGGCGCTGCGCAAGAACTCAGCGGAGCGCTGCGACACGATCTCCGAAAGGCCTGGGTCCGCGACGAGGTGGGTCTGACCGAGCAGCGGCAGCACCTCGAACGGTTTGTTCGCGCGCGTCAACCCATCGACGAGCTTGAGTGTATTTGCAAAATACACGTTGTCGTCCGCGGTGCCGTGGATGATCAAGAGCGGTCGCGACTGCGTGGGGCTCGCGGCCATGGTCAGCAGGGACTGCGAGTCATACGCGGCCTTCGCCTCGGGCAAGAGACCCATGTAACGCTCGGTGTAAGCGGTGTCGTAGTCGCGCCAATCCGTCACGGGCGCGCCGGCGACTCCCGCCTTGTAGAACTCGGGGTGCGAGAGCACGGCCGTGCCAGCGAACGTGCCGCCGAACGACCAACCCGAGACGCCGACCCGCGAGAGATCGAGCTCCGGCATGTCGGCCGCGAGCGCTTTGAGAGTCTCGATGTGATCGACGACCGGCAGCTCGTTCAGCTTGCCGAGCGTGGCTCGCTCCCACGCGCGCGATCGGTCTGGCGTGCCGCGCCCATCGATCGACACGACGATCGCGCCGACCGCATCGGCCAACACCTGTGCGCGCATGTACTTGTACGCGTCCGCGACGGCGACCTTGTAGCCCGGTCCGCCGTACGCTGCGTCGATCACCGGATAGCGATGCCCAGGCACGAAATTGCGGGGTTTGACGATCACGGTGCGCACCTCGCTCGGTCCCACCTTGCGCAGATCGATCTGCGGCACCCAGGTCGGCTTCTCCATCACGGAGGGGAGCTCGTGCTGCTCGGTCTTACCGATCACGTGTGCATACCATTTGGGGTACGCGTTCGGTGTGCCTTGGTACGCGACGAACACCTCGTGGTTCGCGCCGAAGTGCGGATCGATCACGCCGCGCATCGGCCTGATGGGATCAGCCATGCCTCCCCCGAGCGGCACCGTGTAGGCGAGTTGCTCGCTTGGCTCGGCGCCGCCCACGAAGACGAGGCGCTTGTGATCGGGGTCCACGTCAGCGAGCGAGCGATAGCCAGCCTCTTTCGGCACGATCACGCGCGCGACGGTGCTGCCCGTCTTCGGGACTTGAATCTCCTCGAGCTCGTAGTTGCCGCTGTGCTCGGTGGACCAATAGAACGCGCTGCCGTCGGGGAGCCATCGCGGAACGCTCGAGTCGATGTTGATCCATGCGTCGTCGTGCTCGCTCACGAGTGAGCGCGTCTGACCCGTGCGCTGATCGACAGAGAGCACCTGGAGGTTCTTCTGCGCGCGATCGAGCACGACCATGGTGAACGGCGCGCCCTTGTCCCAACGCGCGGTGGCGACGTATGGATACTTGTCGCGGTCCCAGTTGATCCACACCGTGCCGCTCCCGCCGTGTGCCGCCGTGATGCCCCAGCGCACCTCCGCGTTGGTCGTCCCTGCGCGCGGGTAGAACGACTTGTCGTCGTGGTCGGGGTGCGCGGGGTCCACGATCGCGAGCTGATCGACCTTCGCCTGATCGGGCTCCTCGAACGCGATCGCGTCACCATCAGGCGAGAAGAAGAAGCCGCGCGCACGACCGAACTCCTCTTGCGCTACGAACTCTGCGACGCCGTGCGGGCGCGCTTCAGTGCCGCCGCGTGTGACCGCGAGCTCTGTGCTCTTTCCGTCGGTGGAGATGATGCGCACGTCGTTGTTGCGAACGAACGCGACGAACCTGCCGTCCGACGAGAGGTGCGGATCGATCGCAGTGCCCTCGTCGGTCGGCAGCTCCCGCGAGAGCCCGGTCATGCGATCGAAGAAGAAGAGCTTGCCCGAGAGCGGGATCAAGATGCCGAGGCTGTCGTTGGTGATCTCGAACGACGTGATGCCATTGGCCGTCACGCGCAGCCTCTCGCGCCGCGCGCGCTCTTGCGCGGACATCGTCTCGGGCCCGTGAATCAGCGCGTCTGGTGTGACGAGCGTGCGCGTCTCACCGGTGCGAAGGTCGAGCTTGAACAGAGACTGCTTGCCGTCGCGCGCGGCGCTCTCCAAGAAGAAGACGCCTAGGCCGTCGGGCGTGACCTCGGCGTGCTGCGGCGTTCCGAATTTGTAGCCGTGCGTGAGCGCCAGCGCTTTGTACGCTTCGGGATCGACGATGCCCGGCGGGGTCGGTGTCACGACCACCGGCTTCTTGGGAGCTTGGACTTTTGGCGACTTGTACGTCCCCCAAAAGTCGTCGGGGTTGGGGTCTCCCTCGTGCACGTAGGGCGTCGCGCCAGCGCACGCGGTACCGATGAGCAGGGGGACGACCAAGAGGAGAGCGCGACGCATCAAAACGCATCATAGTGCAGGCCGCTGCGAGACGAGTAAAATGCTCGGGGCCTCTGCGTCGTGCTAACCGGCCTTGATTTGGGATCCTTTTGAATGTCCGACACCACCAACGCAGAACCGCCGAACCCGACGCGCGCGATGGACGCGCTCGAAATGGCCGCGCTCGTCGCCGAGGGGAAGACCGCCACCGGGCTGTCGCGGGCGACGAGCGAGGACTACGCGGCCCTCGCGAAGCTCGACGCTCTCGGGATGCGACACAAGCTCGACCGCGTCGTGATGGGCGAGGATCCGGAGGGCGGCCTCGACGCGCTGCTCGCGCTCGGCGCGCTGGACTCGCTCTTCCCCGAGGTGCAGGCGATGGTCGGCTTCGGCGACGGTGAGTGGCGCCACAAAGACGTGTGGAAGCACACCAAGCAAGTCGTGAGACAAGCGGTGCCCCGACTCGAGGTGCGTTGGGCATCGCTCTTCCACGACATCGGCAAGGTCAAGACGCGCAGCATCTCTCCTGATGGCAAGGTGCACTTCTTCGGTCACGCGGAGGTAGGCACGCGCATGTTCGACAAGCTCGATCGCCGATTGGCCTTATTTTCGCCGGAGCCAGCGCTCAAGAGCACAGTGAGCTTCCTCGTCCTTCACCACTTGCGCGCCAATCAGTACGAGCCGAGCTGGACCGACAGCGCCGTGCGACGCTTCACGCGAGAGCTCGGTCTGCACCTCGATGATCTCTTGTGCCTCGCCCGCGCGGACATCACGACCAAGCGCCCCGAGAAGAAGAAGAAGGGCCTGTCGCAGATCAGCGAGCTCGCGGAGCGAATTCGTGTGCTCGCGGAGGAAGACGCCAAGCTGCCGCCGCTGCCCACCGGCGTGGGCGACGAGATCATGCGCGCGTTCGGCTTGAAGCCTTCGCGTTTGGTGGGCGACATCAAGCGCGCTCTCGAGAAAGCGATCGAGAGCGGTGAGATCGACGGGCGCATGCCGAACGAGGCGTACGTCGAGATCGTTCGCGCGAACAAATCTCGATTCGGCATTCCGGAAAGTTGAGCCCCACGTGCCGAAGACAACACTGGCTCTCTTTCTCTGTGTCCTGACCGTGGCGTCCTCTGCGCACGCGCAGACCGCGGCCGCTCCTCGCGAGCACAGCACCGCGCCGTGGATCCTCATCGGTGTCGGCGTTGGTGGCACGCTCGCGGGCTTTGCGTTGATACTTGCGGGCACCAACGACATCTCGGACGCGAAGAAGCAGTGCCCGAACAACGTGTGCTCCTCCACCGTGTTGGCGTACGCGCAGGACGAAGACCAGCGCGGCAAGACGCTCGCGCTCGCGAGCGCCATCGCGTTCTCCGTCGGCGGCGCGGCCGTGCTCGGCGGGCTGCTGTGGCACTTCCTCGAGCCCACCAACAAGCCAGCGCACGCGTGGATGGCGCCTACTCTCGGCGGGATCGCCTTCGGCTCCCGCTTCTAATAAAGTTCCAAGCGCACCTCTGCGTGACCGTGCGAAAGACCGCTGCGATCAGGGTGCTGCGTTCGTCTTGGCTTGGATCGCTGTGATGGTCTTCAGCAGCGAGCCGTCTTTGTGCATGCACGGCCAACAGTCGCGCGTACCCACGAAGCCGCAGCCGCTCTTGGGTGTGTAGCTCATCAAGACGACGAGCGTGCGTTGGTCACCGACCTCGCGGGCCTTCTCGAAGTGAGACTTCTTCTGTTCGCAAGAGTCCGCTTTGCGAATCGCCAGCGTGACGTCCACTGTCGCGGTGGAGAGCTTCTGCACTTCGGGCTTGGCGAGCGATTTGCGCGCGCGCAGCTGGGTGTTCACTCCGACGCCAGTGCCATACGCGAGATCGTAGAGCACGTCCGGACCACTCGATCCCATCTTCGTCTCGAGGATGGCGAACGCGCCGTCCGTGCCGTCCTTGCCACTCAGCGCCGCGGCCTTCACGTCAGCGCCAAGCTTGACGTCGTTCTGCGCCTTGTCATCCAGATCGAGCCATTTTCCAGCCTCGTCCATCGCGTCTTTGGTGCTGCTCGTCTGCATGTACGCGAGATAGAGCTGCTTGTGCACGTCCGCGCGATCGGGATGCGTCGCCTCGATCTTGGTGAGGATCGCGATCGCCGTGTCGGGGTCGCCAGACGCAAGCTTCGCGTTCGCGAGCTTCACGGCCTCGTCCACTTGTGTGTCCGCCGGCGTTGGCTTCGAGGACCCGGTCGCCGACGGATTTTGCACGAACGCGAGCCCACCGTCGCTCATCGTCGTCTGCTTTCCGTGCGCGGCGTTTCGCACGAGCACGATCGCGATGAACACGAAGAGCGCGATACCCGCGAGCGACGCGATAAGGAGCTTGGGCGGCAACCGCACCGGAGAAGCGTTCGGCGAAGCGTGTGCTTGGGGGCGCGAGATCTCTGGCTGACTAAGCAGCGGAGCGATCGGCCCCGAGACGCTCGCGTCCGGCAAGCTGCGGTGACTCTGCTGCAGCGCGGTCTGCGAGAGAGGAGGACCGAACGCGAGATCGATCGCGTCTACGAGCTCTTTGGCGTCCTGGTAGCGCTCCGACGCCTCCTTCTTGAGAAGCTTGGTCACGATCTGATCGGCCTCGGGCGGGACGTCCATCATCTGCGGGACCGGCGCCGTCACATGCATGCCGAGCAGCTTGACCTTGCTGTCGTGATCGAACGGGCGCTGGCCGACCAACATCTCGAACGACATGACGCCGAGCGAATACAGGTCCGCGCGCAGATCGACCTCTTGTCCGAGCGCCTGCTCCGGCGCCATGTATTCGGGCGTTCCGTAGACCATACCGAGCTGCGTGAGCGCCTGGCCCGTGGTGTGTGACTCGGGTGCGATGTCTCCGACCGGCACCTTGGCGATGCCGAAGTCGAGCACCTTCACGAAATCCGGATCGCCCTCGCGATCGACGAGCATCACGTTCTCGGGCTTGAGATCGCGATGCACGATGCCGAGCGAGTGCGCGCGGGACAGAGCCGACGCGATCTGCCTCAAAATGCGCAGCGCGCGGCTCGGCTCGAGGCGTCCGTGCGCCACCACGTCGCGCAAGGACTTGCCCTCGATGAACTCGAGCACCAAGAAGAACGAGCCGTCGTCGAGTTTGCCGAAGTCCGTCGCGGCTGCGACGTTCGGGTGATCGATGTGCGCCGCAGCCATGGCCTCACGCTCGAAGCGCGACACGACCTCGGGCATGCGAGTCATCTCGGGGTGCAGCACCTTGAGCGCGACGCGCTTGTGCATCAGCATGTGCTCGGCTTGATACACTGCGCCCATCCCGCCCTCGCCGAGCACTCTCTCGATCTTGTAGCGGCCCGAGAGCACGCTCCCGACGAGCGCTTCAACGCCACCCGGTCGCGGCGGCACGCTCCTCGGCGGTCGAATGGACGCCGGTGCTTTGGACCCCTGCTGCGACGCTGTGCGATCGCTCATAGGGCTGTCGGGAGGCACCATCTTAGGTGTTTCGTACCACAGACTGGTCGCGCCTCCGACGCCTCACAAGTCGAAGCCGACGCCGAGGACCAGACCTGCGCCGAAAACGTCGTGGCCGTCCGAGGCGATGGCCGAAGGCGCGCCGGAGTCGTCCTTGGCGCCTCGGCCGCCCGTAGAGCCGTACAAAGATCCCGAAAACGCGAAGCCAATGCGGCCAGTGAGCTCGGCGAAGAGCATGAACGGCTTGAATTTACGGTACGAGACACCGATCGAGATCGGGAGCTCCACGAAGCCGCCTCCTGCGCTCTCTACCGTGAGGTGTGTCGTCTGCGGGACCCCGTTGATTGGTTGAAGCGTCAACGATTGCGAGTACGCGGGCGAGTATGCGGCGACATAGCCCGCACCTAGCGCGAACCAAATCCTCCAGTCACCCCTCGGCCACGGCGGCACCACTTTGACTCGAGCGCCGACCGCGAGCATCTCACGCGAAGCGACGTCGTTGTTCGTCGGCGAGAGCTCTCCGTGCACATACGCGCCGATACGCAGCAAGGGGAAGAGGGCGACGTGTCCCTCCAGCCCGAACACGGGTCCAGGCAGCGCGCCGCCGGTCGTCGCGGGTGAGATCACACGTTGAGAGACGCCGCCGTACGCGCCAATGTCTCCGCGGAGCTGCGCCTGCGCGTTGATGGGCACGAGCGCGACTGCGAGGACGAACCAGGACGCCAGGAGCTTGCGCACGACTAGAGACTAGCGCGTGTCAGGGAGCCTCCGCGAGTACGAGTGTACGTACCTCTCTCGCGCCCGCGATGAGCAGTGCGCTCTCGCACGCTTCGAGCGTCGCGCCGGTGGTCCGTACGTCGTCGACGACGAGAACGCACATGCCGACCACGAACGATCTCACCTCGAACGCGCCAGCGACGTTGGCGCGACGCTCCGCGCGATCGAGCGCCGTCTGTCGCGGCGTGGGGCGCACGCGACAGAGGAGGCGCGGCGCGAAGGGACGGCGAACCGCCTTCGCGAGGGGCTTCGCGAGCAGCGCCGACTGATTGAACCCGCGCTCGACGAGCCGCGTCGGATGGAGGGGCACCGGCGCGATGACATCGACCCCCTCGATCCTCGCGGCGCTCGCGAGCAGCGCGCCAAGGACGCGACCCAGATCGGGTCTGTCGCCGTATTTCATCTTGGTGATCGCGTTGGCCATCGCGCCGCCATAGACGAATGCGGCGCCTCCGGAGGTCGAACGCAGCACGGTGCCCGCACATAGGGAGCAGAATGCGCGCCCAATCCCTACGTGGGTGTCGCACGCGGCGCAGCTCGGCGGCGACAAGATAGAGAGCCCGACCTCGAGGATTCCCAGCCACCGATCGTTCATGCGTCTGGTCGACCAGGCGCGCCGAGAGTTGCGCGACTTACAACAGTTGCACAGGGTCAACGTCCAGCACGACACGCACGCCGCGCGGCAGAGCTTTCCGAGATCGCGCCGCGACGAGCATCGCCTTGCGTAGCGCTGCGCGATCTTTGCTGCGGAGCATGACGCGAAATCGAAAGCGCCCACGGATGCGCTCGATCGGCGCAGGAGCGGGACCGATCACGCTCACCTCCTCGATGCGCGCGGCCCGAATGTCGCGCGCGATCACTTGTGCTGCGCGTTTGCACTCCGCCTCGTCCACCCCGTCCAAACGCACGAGCGCCATGCGCGAGTAGGGTGGGTACTCGAGCTCGCGGCGATCGGTGAGCTCGCGCTCGATGAAGCCATCGACGTCGTGCGTGAGCGCGAAGGCGATCGCGTGATGCGTCGGCGTGTACGTCTGCACGAGCACGCGACCCTTCTTGTCTCCCCTGCCCGCTCGACCCGCAACCTGCACCATCAGCTGGAACGCGCGCTCAGCGGCGCGATAGTCCGGCAAGGAAAGCGCAGCGTCCGCGTTGATCACACCTACGAGCGTGACGAGCGGCAAATCGTGGCCCTTGGTGACCATCTGCGTGCCGACGAGGATGTCGACCTCTCTCTCGCGCACGCGATCGATCACCTTCTCGATCGCCTTGCCCGTGGCGACGTCGCGATCGAGGCGAGCGACGCGCGCCGTGGGGAACGCGAGCTTGAGCGTCTCCTCGAGCTTCTCCGTGCCGAGGCCCTCGAGCGCGAGCGCGGGCGCTTTGCATTTGGGACACGGCACCAGGAGCGGCGTCGCCATGTCGCAGTAGTGACAACGCAACATGCCCGAGCGTTTGTGGAACGTGAGCGCAACCGAGCACGATCCGCACTCGCACATCTCACCGCACGCAAGGCAGCGCACGCTCGGCGCGAAGCCGCGACGGTTCAAGAAGAGTATCGCCTGCTCGCCACGGCTCAGCGTCTCCTCGAGCGCGCGGTGCAAGGTCACGCTGATGCGCTTGTCTCCCGTCGGGCCCGGTCCAATCTTCCGGAGATCGACGGTCTCCACGCGCGGCATCTCTTGCGCCCGCGCGCGATCGGGGAGCCGCAGCTTCTCTGCTTTGTTCGTGCGCGTGAGGTGCACCGTCTCGAGCGACGGGGTCGCGCTACCGAGCACGCAGACTCCGCGGAGCTTGTGCGCGCGCAGGATCGCCATGTCACGCGCGTGGTAGCGCACGCCCTCCTCTTGCTTGAAGGAGCCGTCGTGCTCTTCGTCCACGACAACGAGACCAAGGTTGGAGATAGGCGCAAACAAGGCTGATCGCGCGCCGATCGCGACGTCCAGCTCGCCCTTGCGCAATCGTTGCCACATCACCCATCGCTCCTTGGGCGTGAGCGCGGAGTGGATGACCGCGACGTCGTCGCCGAAGCGCGCGCGGAAGCGAGACACGAGCTGCGGCGTCAGCGCGATCTCTGGGACGAGCACGAGCGCACCCTTGTTCGCCAAACGCGCCGACGCGATCGCGTGCAAGTACACCTCTGTCTTGCCCGAGCCGGTGACGCCGTGGAGCAGGAACGTCTTCGGCGCACCAGAAGCGAGAGCGTCGCCGATCTTCTTCACCGCCTGGATCTGCGGGTCCGTGAGCTGCGGCGGAGCGTCTCGCGCGATCTCCGTGAGGAAGAATGGATCCGGCTCGATCTCGCGCTCTTCGAGCGTCAGCGCGCCGGAGGTCGCGAGCGCCTTGACGATCGAGCGCGCCGTGGACCATCGCTCGACGAGCCGCGCGACCGGCATCGGACCCGTCGCGCGCAGGTGCGCGAGCAGCGCCTTCTGGTGCTTGGTCGTGCGCTCTGGGGCCGCGCCATCGCTCGGCACCGCCCACGCCACTCGCTTGGGCGCGACGCCCTTCTTGCGATCGAACAGCGTCGGCTCCTTCAGCTGCTGCTGCGTCGCTTGATCAGCCGGCGGCAGCGCGAGCTTGAGCGCGTCTCCTATCGGCGCGAAGTAGTAGCTCGCGAGATCGCGCACGAACACGAGCAGATCCTCCGGCAGCGACGGCACGTCATCTGGCGCGGAGAGCACCTTCTTGCACCCCTTCGGAGGTTCGCCTTCGCGGCGATCGATCACCACCCCGACGCGCCTGCTGTTGCCGAACGGCACGATCACGCGCGCGCCCGGATGCAGTCGCGCGTCGAGCTCCTCTGGCACCTCGTACGTGAACGCCTGCGCGAGCGGCACAGGCACGGCGACGTCGGCGAGCCTCATTTTATCTGTGCAACGAGAACCACAAGCCACCAAGGAGAAGGAGCGCGACGACGACCCACACCCAAGGGTTGAGCTTGTTCTTCTCGATAGGCACGTCGCTGTCACGCACGACCGCCGGAGCAGACTGCGGCGACGACGGTACGTCCATGCTCGTGCCCACCAGCGACTCCGGCGCAGGCTCGTCTTCGTCCTTCTTCTGCGTGACCGTCGGCGGCGGAGGCGTCCCGATCGCCTTCAACACCACCGGTGGGCCTTGCGTGATCGCCTGCGCGGCGCGCTCGCGTGCTCTGCGGCGCGTGACGATCTCCTCGCCGAAGTGGTCCATCATCCAATCGCCGAGCTTGATGGCGTTCGCGGCGAGCTTGGCGCTTCGAACGTAGTCTTCGAGGTCACGTAGCATCGCCGCCGCGGACGGGTACCGGTCGTCACGATTGACTGCGAGCGCTTTGTTGACGATCGCGTTCAGGGCCTCTTTTTCAGGCAGATCGCGCTCTGGCAGCGGCGGGATGTCTGCCGCGCGCGCTTGTTCGATCAAGCTGCCCGACTTGCTCGAGTACAGCTTTCGTCCGGCGAAGAGCTCCCACAACAAGATGCCTGCGGCGAACACGTCCGCGCGTGCATCGAGCGCTTCGCCGCGAGCGTGCTCCGGGCTCATGTAGCCCGCCTTGCCCTTGATGGCTTCGTCTGGGTCCACGAGCATGTGGTCGTTCGCGCGCGCGATGCCGAAATCGCAGACCTTCACTTCGCCGTCGAACGAGACGAGCACGTAGGAGGGCGACACGTCGCGGTGCACGATCGCAAGCGGCGCGCCGTCGTCCCCCTTGGCGCGGTGCGCGTAGTCGAGCCCCGCGAGCGTCTCCATCACGATGAGCAGCGCGAACTCTGGAGGGAACGGCACGCGCTCTTTGCTGCATTTTTTGAGCAGGCCCGCGAGATCGAACCCTTCGACGTACTCCATCGCGATGAAGAGCTTGTCGTCATTGCGACCCAGGTCGAGCACCTGCACGACGTTCTTGTGACTCAAGCGCGCGGCGAGCTTCGCCTCTCGCACGAGCATCTCCGCGAAGTCCGCGCGCTCCGCGTAGTGCGGCAAGATCTCTTTGACGACCACGTGTCGCGCCGCGCCCGAGTCGGTCGACAATCGCGCGAGGTAGATCTCCGCCATTCCGCCGCGCCCCACGTCGTCGAAGAGCAAATAGCGACCGAACGCACGCGGCAATCGCGGTCGACTCGAGGGAGCAGCGGACGTCACCGCAGCGTGATGCGCGAGTCCCGCGCGGGGGTCAAGGGGCTACTGCGCGCACGCGAACATCTGCTCGTGCCATGTGCCTGTTTGGCAGATGACGGAGCTTCCAGTCGGCAACACGCATGGTGAGTAGTCGCACTGCATGCCTTCGGGGTGACAGCTCGAGCCCAAGCGCGGGCGGGTCGCTGGGCAGCCGGCCTTCGGCGCGTCGCAAGACCAGTGCGCGGCGCCGCCCGCGTCCAAAGGAACGGGGCCGCCCATGAACGGCTCGCACCCGCACGTGCCCTCGGGATAAGTGCATATCGACGGATAAGCATCCGCGCACGCTGCGCCTTGCGGAACGTCTTTGTAGGTCGGTGGACACCTACCTTGAACCGCACACGAGCCTCCCTTCGGCGGGTAGCTCACGTGCCATGCTTTGTTGGTGCACGTCGCCATCGTGTCGCACATCGGTTGCGGCGCGTTCCCATACTCACATTGCAACGCTTCGATCGTGCATGCGCTGTTGTCCGCAGGCACAGCGGCAGGACAGCTCGGGGACCCGCCGTCGAGGCCACCCTCATTGCTGCCGCCGTCATCGACTGCGAACACGGTGCCGCCACACGCGGCGAACAATAGTGAAGCTCCTAAAGCGATAGGGCGAAGGTTCATACCCTCATAGTTAGCAAGCCGCGTGCGCGCTCAAGAGTGCGAGGGCGCGGGTGTCGGCGGCGGCCATGCAGGGAGCGAGGTCGGAAAGCCAGAGGGCAAACCGCTCGGCAGCGCGGAAGGCATCGCGGGGAAACCCGATGGGGCGGTAGTAGGTAACGTGAACCCGCTCGGCACTGGGAAGGGCCATGCAAAGCCCGCGTCGGCTGCGGGCGAGGTCACGACGCCACCATCCGGCAACTTCACCGCAGCGCCGCCGTCCGCGAGCTTGATCACGGTGTGGCCCGGCGGCAAAGGCAAATGCTGGTTGAGCGGCGCGACAGTCTCCGTCGCCGTGGCGACCGGAGTCGCAGTCGTTGTCGCGATCGGTGTCGTCGCGCTCGGCGTGGGCGTCGCGTCAGGAGCGTCTTTGGGACGCGTGCAAGCAGCGAGAATCAGGGCAAACCAAGCAGCGCACACGATGAGCTTAGGCGTCATGGAACCGCGAGACTAAGGCGAGTCTCGTGTTCGCGCCAGAGTGTGCCGAAGCCAGACAGGATCGTCACCACCGCGTGCCCGAACTTCGTGAGGGATGCATACCAGCAGCCCTCGGAGCGAGTACCCTCTCGTACGATGTCCGACGACAAGGAGCGTAAGCGACCCGACGCGCCACCGACTTCTCGTCTCGGCAGACTCGCGCGACTGACCGCCCTAGCCCCACGCGCGCTCCCGCTCGCGAGCGCCGCCGTGAGACGCGCGCTTGGAGGCAACACCGAACCTACCGATGAGGAACGACGCAAGATCGCCGAGAGCGCGAAGAAGACCGCGCAAGCGATGTTGAAGACGCTCGGCGAGATGAAGGGCCTCCCGCTCAAGCTCGGCCAGATGGCCTCCTACATCGATGGTCTCGCGCCTCCAGGGTATGAAGAGAAATTCCAAGAGACCCTGAAGAAGCTGCAAGCGAAGGCCCCACCGCTCTCGCCAGAGGCCGCGATCAAGGTGGTCACCGAAGATCTCGGCGCGCCCCCGAGCGAGATCTTCGCCGAGTGGTCCGAGCAGCCGTTCGCCGCGGCGAGCATCGGGCAGGTGCACAAAGCGACCACGAAAGGCGGCGCGCGCGTAGCGGTCAAAGTGCAATATCCAGGGATCGACAAAGCGATCATCAACGACCTCAAGAGCGTCTCTTTGCTCGAGTCCATGATCGCGCCGATGGGCCGGAAGTATCACACCAAAGAGACGCTAGAGGAGATCAAGTCCGTCTTCCTCGCAGAGCTCGACTACGCCGCAGAGGCCGACATGGCCGACACTTTCCGCAAGATCCACGCGGAAGATCCCGAGATCGTCATCCCCGAAGTCCACCACTCGCTGACGACTCGCAGAGTCCTCACGTGCCAACTCATCGGAGGCCAGCCCTACGCCAAATTCTGCGAGACAGCCTCTCAAGAAGAGAAGGACGCTGCGGGTAAGACGATATGGCGCTTCATGTTCCGCGCGTTGTTCGGTCATGGACTTTTGTATGCAGATCCACACCCAGGCAATTATCGATTCTTAGGTGGTGGCAAGGTCGCGTTCTTGGACTTTGGGTGTCACAAAATCCTCCCGCCATCGCTCGTCGCAGGACAGAAGCGTTACTTGCTCGCGCAGCAGCGCGGTGACGAGGAGGACTTCCTCGCCGCGTGTGTGGAGGTGCTCGGCTACGACCCTACCGATCTCGAAGCGTTCCCACTGTTCGTCGACTACACGCGAATGGTGACTCAGCCGCTCGTCCTGGACGCAGACTTCACCTATACGCACGAGTTCGCGCGTGAGGCCGTCGCGTTCCTAGTGCGCAATGGCAAGAAGATAGTCTTCAAAGAGGGCAACGCGCTCCCCAACATGCCAAAGCCCATCGCGATGCCGACGGACCACACCTTCGTCAATAGACTGCAATGGGGATTGTCGAGTGTATTGGCCGGTCTCGGCGCGACCGCCAACTGGCGAAGAATCACGGAGCCTTGGATGGGCCCTGCGAAGCCTCTGCCTCGGTGACGATCGCCTTGATCGCCTTGATCGCTGCGGTCAAGTCCGAGTGCGCGCCGTCCTCCGCTTGCGACAACAGGTAGTCCACGCGCGCGGTGGCGGCACCTCTGGCGATTGACAGAACATTGAAGCTTATCCCGATGCGCGTGCGCATCGCGCCGATCAAGTCCGCGCCCTTCGGCACTCGCCTGTCGAGCTCGTCGCAAAGCGCCGCGAGCCTGGCAGGGTCCAGCACGTGTGTGAGCTCCACGACGCCCTTTTGAGTCTTGTGTCGAATCTTCGCGCCGTCGGCGGAGATCTCGACATGGAGACTGTATTGAAACTTGGGAGACACCGGCCCGCTCGACTCGTCGAGCTCGATGCGAATCTCATCACTCATAGTGAGCCCCACACGCTGGGCAGAACTGGGCGCCGACCGCCAGCTGCGTATTGCACTTCTTGCAGACATGAGGAGCGAGCGCCGCTTGTGGCTGTTGCGCTTGTTGCGGGGGCGTATAGCCCGGCGGCGCTTGCTGCGGATAGGGCGCTTGCTGTGGGTATTGCGGCGCTTGTGGATATCCCTGTTGCGGAACCTGCTGCTGCGGATATTGCTGCTGTGGATATCCTTGTTGCGGCGGCGCCTGCGGCTGACCGTATTGATTGGCCAACTGCGCATACGCGGGGTTCTGCAGATACGCGGGCACTGGCGCGCTCGCTGAAAACGGCTGCTGATAGGGCGCCTGTCCAGGAACCCCTTGTGGAGGCTGTTGCGGATAACCCTGTTGGGGATACGGCACTTGAGCGCCAGCGGGCGGAGGCGGCCCATAACCAGGTTGTGGCGCCTGATAGGGCACCTGATATTGCTGTTGCGGCGGCGCTTGATACTGCTGCTGTGGCGGCGCTTGATACTGCTGATACTGCTGCGGCGGCGCTTGCGCTTG